>DYNS01000546.1 GCA_020720965.1 Anaerolinea sp.
GGTCTGCCGCGAATATACCGAAAAGTTGGGCAAACCTGCCAATGAGATGGATTTTGTGGTTGTTCACCATGCCAATTACAAAATTAACGCCCTTAAAGCCAAGCAGCTGCTCAAGGAGGGGATTTCCATCCCGATGCCCTGGGTGATGACGGATTTTGGCAATGTGAGCGCGGCTTCTTGCGCCATTGCCTACCTGCGTCAGATAGACCGGATTCGCCCTGGAGCGCATGTGTTATTTGATGGCTTTGGCGCAGGGACGTATTATGACGTCATGGCGATTGAAATGGGCAGGGCTTAAACGAAAAAGCCGGGGGCTTACACAAGCCCCCGGCTTTTTTTATTCCACTGTGACGCTTTTTGCCAGGTTGCGGGGCTGGTCAACATCCAACCCGCGAATGGTGGCAATGTGATAGGCGAGCAGTTGCAGGGGCAGTACGGTGATGATGGGCGAGAGCATCCAGGGGCATTGAGGCACCCACAGGACATGGTCTGCCATGCCTGTCACCAGTTCATCGCCATCGGTGGCAACGGCTATCACCACCCCGTTGCGGGCTTTCGCCTGCTGAATTTGGCTAATCATCTTCTCGTGCCAGGGGTCTTGGGGGGCAATGCACACAACCGGCATGTTTTCGTCTATCAGGGCAATGGGTCCGTGCTTCATTTCGCCTGCCGGGTAGCCTTCGGCGTGGACATAGGAGATTTCCTTCAGTTTGAGAGCGCCCTCGTAGGCGATGGGCATGTTGATTCCCCGCCCCAGGTATAGGCAGTCCCGAATGTCTTTCAGGGCGTGCGCCACTTTCTCCACATCGGCTTCCCGTTCCAGGGTGCGCCCTGCCAGGTCTGGAACCAAGCGCAGGTCGGCGACCAGGGCGCGGCGGGTGGCATCGTCCAAAGTCCCGCGCAGGTCTGCCAGCAGAATCGCCAGCATGTATTGGTCTACAAGCGGGGCGGTGAAGGCTTTGGTGGAGGCGACCCCAATCTCTGGTCCGGTTTGCATCGAAATGGAGCCATCTGCCACCCGCATGGCTTGGGAGCCAACCGCGTTGACAATACTCCAAACCATTGCACCTTTTTTACGCCCTTCCTCCATTGCCGCCAGGGTGTCGGCGGTTTCGCCGGATTGGGAAATGGCAAGCACGACCGTGTTTTCGTCCACAATGGGGTCGCTGTAGCGGAATTCCGAGCCGATGACGACCTCGACCGGGATGCGGGCGATTTTCTCTATCAGATACTTGCCTACCATCCCGGCATAGGCGGCGGTTCCGCAGGCGGTGATGTAAATGCGCTGGATGCGGCGGGCAATTTCCGGGGTCAGGTTTAGTTCGGGCAGGCGAATGCGCCCGTTGGCAAAGTCCACCCGCCCGGCGAGGGTATCTGTCAGGGCGCGAACCTGCTCGTGGATTTCCTTTTGCATGAAATGGCGATATTCGCCCTTTTCGGCGGCGATGGGGTCCCAGGCGATGGGGTGAATTTGGGGGATGA
>DYNS01000011.1 GCA_020720965.1 Anaerolinea sp.
CCCTGCTCGAAAACCGCCTGGAAAATTCACACTTTGCTGGCTGGATGGGCAACCTGAAGCTAGACTCTGGAGAGCAAAGCGTCACTCTTCGTATCGCAGGCGGGAAAATATCCATTTCGGACGAAACGTCAACTCCCCATACCCTGCACGGCGGGGCGGAGATTGCTCGTTTCCTCATTGGCTCAGACGAACCGGACGAAATCATTCGCCAAGCAGGAATGGAATGTTCCGGGCTGGCTCAGCCATTAGCGCGAGCGCTTTTCCCCAACCTGCACCCGATGCTGAGCCACTGGGATGAATATTGATGAATACTACCCCTTCATATTCGCATGACCCCATTTTTCCATTTCCAAAAGAATGGGAGCGAGAGAGTAGCCTTTTTGCGTCAGGGAATATTCCACCTGGGGAGGAACAACAGGATACACTTCCCGGTGAACGATACCATCACGCTCCAGTTCTCGAAGTTGTTGGGTTAGCATTTTTTGCGTAATTTTGGGAATGAACTTTTTGAGTTGGCTGAATCTCCTTTTTTCTTGAAACAATATCCAGAGAATGAGCGGTTTCCATTTGCCGCCCACAATAGAAACAGTGGCGGTCACTGGGCAAAAGTAGGATTCGGTCATTTTTTTGGTATCCTTTTGGGTACTATGGCACAAATAAGTGCGTACTTGCTTTATGGAACTTCGAAATTATATAATGCGCCAATATAAATCGCAAGCAAGTCCTCACTTTTTCAAGGAGAAACAATGTCAACACCTGAACAGAACAAAGAGATTGCCCTCAGTGTATCTCGCGCCATTATGAACGGTAAGTGGAAAGAGTTGGATTCACTTTTGGATGATAGATTTACCTACACGGGAGATGGGTTTCACTTTACCAAAGATGAATATATTGGCTTCATGCAGGATATGAAAGCCGCTTTCTCTGGCTTACACATGGAATTTCCTAACATCGTTGCCGAAGGGCAATATGTATCGATTCGATTTGTATCTACTGCGGTGAACACAGGCAGTTTTATGGGCGCGCCAGCCAATAAAAAGAATCTGGAAATTCACGGTATTTTTGTGAGAAAAGTGGAAAATGGGAAAGTGGTACAGGAATGGCAAACGACCGATTTGCTGGGCGTAATGCGGCAAATTGGCTTTGGGGCTTTATTGGGTTACGCAGTGTTTGTTGGGCTTTTCAATGTGAAGCAAAAACCCCCTGTTCGCAAAGCGTGACTTTTTAAGACACCAACCCCTGCCACTGGAATTAATTGCCCAAATTGTGCGCTTTCGAGTACAGGAAAACTTGAAGAAAAGCAAAAACAAGCCTACATCTTCCTAAGAATGGCAAAAACAGATACGCCAACTGGCAAGCGCAAAGACCAAAGCGCAGGTTGTACAAACATCTGGCGCAACAGGCTATTAAGCGGGTCACGGGGAACCCAATCTTCTGCGCGGGCTGTTTTCTTTTGAGCAGGAAGCAGGTTGCGCCATTGTCGATAAAGATATATGGGGAAAAATGCTAAGGTGTTGATGTAACTAGAATGAACAACTTGTAAGTTAAGACCCTGCCAGGCGCAGGTAAGTTGCGCAAATGTGTATCGCCGTCGATGATGCAAAGCATCATCCCATTCACTCCAGAGACTCATAAACGCTGGAACCGTAATGATTACAAGCCCCCCAGGGCGCACAACACGAGTGAATTCTCGCAGAGCCGCTTTGTCATCGTCCAGATGTTCCACAACATCCAGAGCAGTTAAGATGTGGACGGAATTATCTGCCAAAGGGAGGGTTTCGGCACTTCCAGCACTGGTGATGATTTCTCGGCGTTGTTTTAATAATCCCAAAGCGTTGGCATCGGGGTCAAGGGCTATTACGCTCAGGTGTTGGCTCATTTCCTCCGCAAAGAGACCCGTTCCAGCCCCGACATCCAATAGAGTATGCCGATGGGTGAGAAATCCTAACCTTCTCAGCCATTCTCGCACGATAAGGCGTTTGCCGCTGTAAAACCAATGCTCTTTTTCTACCTTGTAAAGGGCATAGTATTCGTCAGGATTCATTCTGCTCTTCCCCGGTTTGGCTAATTTTTCGCGAAATGATGAAGTGCGGGCGATTTTTGCTTTCATCATAAATACGCAGGATATATTCCCCCATCATCCCCAAGGAGATGAGTTGGATGCCACCCAAAAAGAAGACAGCGGTGGCAACAGTGGTAAAGCCAGAGATGACATTGATGTTGTTGATGCGCAAGACAAGCAGCGTAATCCCATATACAAAGGAAAACCCGCTAATGACCATCCCAACCAGCCAACTCACTCGTAAGGGTTTATAACTGAAAGAGAAAACAGCATCAAATCCCATTTTTAGCAGGCGGGTGATGGATTGTTTGGGCTTTCCGGCTACACGTTCATCGCGGTCATACCAGAGAATAGACTGGCGGAAACCTATCCAATTTCGCAAACCCGGAAAATAACGGCTATGCTCTTGCAACCGGATAATTTGACGGGCAGCACGTCCGCCGAGTAACCCAAAAGTTCCACTGCTGTTGATAGGGGTATCGCTCATCCAACGAAAGAAAGCGTGGAAAAGTTCAAAAAGGACGCGGCGCAACCCACGTTCCTGACGGCTGCGGCGCATGGCAATCACCACCTCTGCGCCTTTGGCTTGTTCAGCCAACAGGGCAGGGATGAGTTCTGGAGGGTCTTGCAAATCGCCGTCCATGGTAATGACAGTCTCCTGTGATGCGGCACAAATACCCGCAAAAA
Source organism: Anaerolinea sp. (assembly GCA_020720965.1). Taxonomy (GTDB): domain Bacteria; phylum Chloroflexota; class Anaerolineae; order Anaerolineales; family Villigracilaceae; genus UBA5195. The sequence goes on from DYNS01000011.1 coordinate 2,750, forward strand.
GAGCCGCCTGATGTCCAAAATTGCGAGAAAGTTCCAATACGACCAGGCGTGGGTCTTGCTGTGCCAGGCGGGTGAGGATTTCCAAGGTTTTGTCAGAAGAACCGTCATTTACCAGCACAATCTCATGATCGGGATAGTGGTGAAGCGCATTTTTAAGGCGCAGGTACAAGGTTTCTACTAGGTTTTCCTCGTTGTATAATGGCGCAACAATTGAAATTCCGTTTCCTGCCATCTGTTTTTTCCTTTTTCACATTATAACCGCCATGCCCAACCTCACATCCCTGTTTAGAAATCACTGGTCCTTCTGGCTTGTTTTGTGTATTTACCTGTCTGTTGTCGCATTTTTGCCCATCCAAGCACATGCCGCGATTAACGATGACTGGATTTACACCCGAACTGTGGAAATCTTCTTGGAAACCGGGCAAATCCAAATCCTGAATATGAGCGTGGCATCTCTTTTGTTCCAAGCCGCCTGGGGGAGTATCTTCGCTTGGGCTTTTTCGGATTCTTTGGGCATTTTCGGTGCATTGCGCCTGGCAACCCTCAGCATGGTGGTTTTGAGCAGTTTTTTTCTGGAACATCTACTAAACGAATTGGCAATCTCAAGCCCTTGGAGGGCTTTAGGCGTTGCTGCATATCTATTCCAACCGATTGGTTTTGCTCTCACCTTTACTTTTATGACGGATATGTACCTTACCTCCATGCTGCTGATAGCTCTCAGCCTGTTTGTGAGTGGCTTTCGGCGCGGGACCTTGAACTGGTTCACCCTTTCCGGCTCCATCGTTACTGGGTTGGCATATCTGGTACGCCAACCTGCCGTGTTTTTTCTAGCATCAATACTGGTCTGGATGATTCTCTCCCGCCACGTAACATTCAACCGGCGCAGCCTGCAGGCGTTGATTCTTGTCACCGCGCCTGCCATGCTCATCATGGCTCTTTATCAATATTGGCTCGTTTACGTTCATGGCGTACCCATCTGGCAGACGGTTTTTACTAGCGTTTTGGAATACATCAACCCGTTGGGGTTCCTCATTTTTGGGTTTAAGTTTCTGCTAGTCTCCATCATCTACCTGGGGCTATTTGCTTTACCGTTCACTCTGGCAACTCTTCCCAGCCTGCGCTCCGCCTTTAGCAAACCCGACCGAACCCTGCTGTTCTTCCTTGTCTATTTTATCGTCCTCTGGCTTGCCATCACCTTTCAGGGAATGAGAATGCCGTATCTGCCACATTTTCTAAACCGAAATGGGCTTGGTCCCAGTGACTTGGTTGTTGGCATCCCCCCCCTAATCACGGTCAGCCAACTTCTCTGGCTTTCTGTGCTCGTCTTTCTCAATACTCTACTGTTCATCCCTCTTGTATACCGTCTGGCATCCCGCAAGGAGTTTTCGACGCTATTGTTATTCGTTATCACAGGACAGATAGTCGCCGCCCTGCTCCCGTCCCTAGTTTCTGACAACAACTTAACCCCGGGTCTAGAGCGCTACCTACTCCCCGCCCTGCCAACCATCATCACCTTGGTTTTACTCGCCTTGCCAGGAGAAAGAACATCCCAAGCGCTATCTTGGGGTGTTATCTTGCTCCTAGCCGGTTTCTCGTGGGCTGGAACCCACGATATGCTCCAACTACACCAAAAAATTTGGGAAACAGGCAGCCAAGCCAACCAGCTCGGTATAAAAAACCAACACCTGGACGCAGGAGCATCCTGGGATGGTTATCACCTCTTTGATAATTCCTTACCGGGCGTTATACCATCCCAAACGCCGCGCTATGAAGTCATTATAGAAACGCCCATCGAACCCATCACTGTGTCTGCGCCTACCTGGTGGCATCGTCTGTGGGCGCCCCAAACCGATTCGCAATACATCGTCAGTGGCGCACCCCTGGCAGGTTTTGAAACAATTTATCAGACCTGTTACTATTCTTTACTCCGCCAAAAAGAAATTACCCTCTATCTTTTGCGCCGCCCTTAGAAATGGAATTTCTGCGTGCCCTGGGCATGGCTGCGCCGGAACTTACATCCCGGCAGCCTTAATCCAATCCATGAGGCGGGCAGCCAACGGAGGCAGGAATGCCTGGGTGCGTTCCTTAAAGAGGTCGGCGCTTCCTTCGTAGGCTTCGCCACCTTTTGCCGAGACAATATCGCTGACAACTCTCAGAATGAGCAGGCGCGTTTTGTTTTTTGCCGCCACCCAGGCAATCGCCCCGGATTCCCAATCGGCGGCGGGAGCTCCAAAGGTGGCGGCTAATGATTCGGCTTCGGCGGGCAAAATGTCCCGGTCGGCAGAAAGGAGCAGGGCGCGGCGAACAGGCTGAGGGTAGGGTTCTGAGAGCCAGGAAAGGTCAAGGAGGGTGGCGTAATGTTCCAGCGCCTCCTGCGCGTCTCCCATTTGTTCCACAATATCGTACACCAGGGTTTTTTCTGCCAGAATCACTTCCCCTGCCTGGGTGTAACCGGCAAAGCCGCCACAGGTGCCGAGGTTGATGAGCAGGTCGGGGGAGAAGGTGTCTATGGCGTATTGGGCGCTTGCGGCTGCTGCAATTTTTCCCCAGCCGCCCTGAAGGTAACGCACACCCTCCGCCCCCGGAAGGGAGAAACTTTCCCCGAAGGGGGTTTGTTGCAACCGGGCTAGGGGGTATAAAGCCCGAATGACCCGCCACTCTGTATGGGCAGAAACGAGGATGATGACGCGGCTCATGGGCGCAGGTCGGCTTCCAGGTGAGGGGAGGCTTGCAGGTAGTCTAACAGGAATTGGAAGGCGGCTTGGGCGGAGGATTGCTTGTTCTGAACGCGGTCGCCTTCAAACTGATGCACTCTTGCCCAAACGCCCTCAGGCGCTGCCAGCCCAAACCAGGTGGTGCCGACCGGTTTGCCTGGCATCCCGCCGCCGGGTCCGGCAATGCCGCTGACGCTGATGGCGAGGGTGGCGTTGAGGGCTTTGCGTGCGCCTTGCGCCATCTCCAGCACGGTTTCGCGGCTGACCGCGCCGTGTTGTTGCAGGGTATCCCAAGAGACATGGAGCAGGGCGACTTTGGCTTCGTAAGCATAGGCGACAACCCCGCCCACGTAATATACGGAGGAGCCAGGAATATCGGTGATGCGGTGCCCCAACAAGCCGCCGGTGCAGGATTCGGCGGTGGCAAGCAGGTAATTTTTTTGGCGCAGGAGTGCGCCAACTTGTTCTTCTATGCTCATAGATTCTCCTATGCGGTTAGTATTGGATGATGACGGGGATGCCAATTTCTGCCCAGTCGTATAACAGGCGCGATTCTACCGTCCCTAACACAATGCAGCCGTAAGAGATGGGAGCGCCCAGGTAGCCCTCCCACAGCAAAGCGCCGCCCGGCAAAATGGGTAGGGAATGAATGCCGTTTTCCAGCGTGCCAGACCAGTAAATGCCCATCCAGTCCGGCATCCAAATATCCCAGGTGGAGCCGTAGGCGCTGGGGATTTTATCCAGAATGCTGAAAGTTCCAATACGGGTGGCGTTATCCATACCGGTGGAGGCGATGAAGTTGTAAATGAGGGTTTCGCCTTCATAAGCATAGAGGCGCTGTTCGGAAATATCCACCAAAATTCGCTTGGGGGAGGCAGAAAGGGCAGGCGGGGCAACCTGAGGGACAGGTGTACCATGCAGTGAGGCAGGCACGGATAAGGTCGGATAAACGGCAGGGGTTGGCGTGGGGTAATTCGGGTTTAGGGGGGTGGGTTGGGGCAAAAAAGTGGGGTTTACATCCTTTCGCACCAAAATACCCTGCCAGCCAACCCCAGCGGGCAGGGCGGCGTTGGCAAAAACGGGCTGGCTTGCCCAAAACAGGAACGAGAAAAAAACGGTGAAGAGAAAAACCCCCAACCAAACAGGAATATGCACGCGGCTTTGTGCCTGGCGTTGATAGTAAGCCCGGGCGCGAGGAGAGGCAATTTGCGCCAACAAGAGCCAGGCTTGCTTTTCGGCGCGGTTATGGCGCAAAACATAGGCAGCCCACTGACGGGCGCGGGGCTTATCCCCCTTTTGGAGGGCTTGCCGGGCGTTTTGTAAGGCTTGGGAGGGGCGAAGAGCAGGCATGGCTTTCGATTCTACCAGAAGAGACGGAGGCGGGTTCTCAAAATAGCCTCTTGTCATTTCCGCAAAGTTGTTCTATCCTTTAGGCTATCGAATGGGTCGCACAAGAAACGGCGTCTATGCGAAAAGCCTTTTTAGGAGAGAGAATGATGAAAAAACTGTTTGTAACCCTCACCGCGCTGGCTCTTGCCAGCCTCGTCCTGGCAGCCTGCGGAAGCGCTCCCGCTGCCGCCCCCGCCGCCAGCGGCACCGACCTGGGCGGGAAAACCATTACCATAGCGGTAGAAAACGCCTACCCGCCCTTCAACAGCATTGACGAAGCCACTGGCAAACCCGTCGGCTGGGACTACGACACCGTAACCGAAATTTGCAAACGCATCAACTGCAAACCAGAGTTCAAAGAAGCTGCCTGGGATGGCATCTTCCCCGCCATGCAATCTGGCGAATATGACGTTCTGGCAGATGGCGTAAGCCTGACCGAAGAACGCGAAAAGATTATCGACTTCTCCATGCCCTATGTCAACGTTGGGCAGGTACTCCTCACCCGCGCCGGTGAAACCCGCGACCTGGAAGGCTTCAAAGCCGATGCCAGCGCCAAAATTGGCACCCAAATTGGCACAACCAACGAAATTGTCGCCAAAGAGACCTTTGCAGACCGAACCGTAGATTCGTATGAAGACTTCGGCGGTGCTGTGCTGGCTCTGCTCGCCAACGACATTGACGTAGTCGTGGTGGATAACGTCACCGCCTCCGGCTTTATGCGCGAAAACGAAGGCAAACTGATGATTGCCGGTCAAATCACCTCGGACGAACCCCTCGCCTTCGTCTTCCCCCCCGGCTCCGAGTTGAAAGCCGCCTTTGACTACGCCCTGGAACAAATGAAAGCCGATGGCACCCTGGACACCCTCAACAAAAAATGGGGCTTAAGCGAGTAAACCAGACCCAAAGCCGTTTCTTCGCCCACAGATGGGGAGCGTGAATCCACGCTCCCCATAAAATTATCCACCCTACAGGAGAGAGAGCGATGACCAACCAACCCGCCCCCCAAGCGCCAGAACGCCCCAGCCTCATCCCCGGTTTCGATGCCAGCAAACTGCCCTGGTGGGGCATTGTGCTGGCGCTCAGCGGCATAGCCATTACAAGCCTCATCCTGACGGATGGCGACTACCGTGACACCTTCATCTTCCTAAAGGATGGGGTTATCACCACCCTCAGAATCACCCTGTTTTCCTTCGTCATCGCCACCATCCTGGGCTTGCTCACCGGGCTGGCAAGGGTTTCCAGTAACCCGTTTTTCTTCAACATCTCCACCCTGTATGTAGAAACGGTGCGAGGCATCCCGCTGGTCGTCCTGCTCTTATACATCGCCTTCGCCCTCGTCCCCCTCGCCATCGAAGTATTGGCGGCAATCGGCATCACCGTCTCCATCCGCAGCGTCCCCATGGAAGCCCGCGCCATCTTCGCCCTGGCAATTGGCTACGGCGCTTATGAAGGCGAGGTCTTCCGGGCAGGGATTCAATCCATTGGCAAAGGGCAAATGGAAGCCGCCAAAGCCCTGGGGTTAGGCTACGCTCAGGCAATGCGATTCGTCATCCTGCCTCAGGCGGTGCGGCGGGTTCTGCCCCCCCTCGGCAACGACTTCATCTCCCTGCTTAAAGACTCCTCCCTGGCAACCGTTTTGGCGGTGGACGAATTAACTCAACTGGGGCGTTTACGCCGGGCAAGCACCTTTCGGGTGTTGGAAACCTTCAACGTAGTCGCCTTTCTCTACCTGGCAATGACCCTCGTCCTCTCTGGCGGGGTACGCTGGCTGGAACAGAAAATGAAAATCATTGAGTAAGCCCCAGGGCTGTAACAAAAAAAGCGCAACAAACTCTTTTGTATTGAGTTTGTTGCGCTTTTTTATGTAAAGAAGATTGAAAAGAAGCCCGAACACCGTTATCATTAAGCCATCTGTGCAAGCAGGCACAAACCAAAGCCCGGAGCCGCCGTGAAAAAGATACCCATCGCCCCCCTATTTGTGCAATATCCACCCGAAGAACACGCCCTACTGCAAACCGCCCTCCAGGCAAACCCACAGGCACAGTTCACCTGCCAGTTTGCGCCCAACCTGCCCGAAGCCGCCGCCACGCTTGCCAGCCAAAATATAGACATTCTACTGCTACACATCTCCGGCACAGGAGAGGCAGACCTGGCAAACCTGCACGCCCTGCGGCAGCACGCCCCCAACCTGCCCCTCCTCGTCACCGGCGCGGGGGATGATGCGGAAATAACCTCCCAGGTGTATGCCGCCGGAGCGCAGGAATACCTGCCCGCCAGCCCGCAGTGTTACGGCTACCTGCCCCACGCCATCCGGCATCTTTTGAGGGAAAAACACAAAAAGAACCGGCAAAAACACCTGGAAGTCGCCTTTGACTCCAGCCCCTCCCCCCAAATTGTAGTGACTTTACGCACCGGTGAAATTTTGGACGTGAATCAGGCATTCTGCCAACAATCTGGTTACGCGCAAAGTGAGATGGTCGGCATTTCGATTGCCTCCCTGGAGATGTGGCAAAGCCCCGCTCAAAGACGGGATGTAATTGCCCTGCTCCGCGCCGAACAGCCCCGCAGCCTGGAATGTGTGCTTAAAAACCGGGCAGGCAACGCACGGGTCTTTCTGGTCTCCAGTCAGCGGATTTGGTTGGAAGAGCAGGAATGCGCCATCTTTAGCGGGTTGGACATTACGGAAAGAAAAAACGCCGAAACGGCGCAGCGCGAAGGCGAGAAGAATCTTAATCTCTTCTTTGCCCAATCTTTGGATGGTTTCTTCTTTATGATGCTGGACGAACCAGTCTTTTGGAACGACCAGGTTGATAAGGAAAAAGCCCTGGATTATGTCTTTGCCCATCAGCGCGTGACCAGGGTGAACGATGCTATGTTGGCGCAATATGACGCAGATATTCAGGAATTTTTGGGCAAAACCCCAGCAGATTTTTTTGCCCACGATATGGAACAAGGCAGGGCGGTTTGGCGACAATTTTTTGATGCCGGGCATCTTTACATCAACACCGATGAGCGCAAAATGGACGGGACTCCGCTTTCCATTGAGGGTGATTATGTTTGCATGTATGACGCGCAGGGACGCATTACCGGGCATTTTGGCATTCAACGGGACGTAACCTCCCGCAAGATGGTGTATAGCCAGTTGGCTTCTCAACGCCAGCAACTGCAAGAGACGGTGAACCGCCTGCGTGCCTCGGAGGAGATGCTGCAAACCGTCATCGAGTCGATTCCGGTGCGGGTGTTTTGGAAGGATAAAGACCTGCGTTACCTGGGCTGTAATCAGCTCTTTGCACAAGATGCGGGGGCTGCCTCGCCCCAGGAAATGCTGGGGAAGGATGATTTTGCTATGGGGTGGAAGGAGCAAGCCGCCCTCTATCGCGCCGATGACAGCGAGGTGCTTCGCTCTGGCAGGGAGAAGCGCCAAATTGTGGAGCCGCAAGCCACCCCACAAGGCACAACCATCTGGCTTAGTACCAGCAAAGTTCCGCTAAAAGACTATAACGGCGAAAGAATTGGCGTTTTAGGCATTTACGAAGACGTTACCGAGCGCCGTCAGGCAGAAAAACTGGTGGAAGCCCAAAGAGACCTGGCGCGTTTGGGAAGCCAGGACCTGCCAGAGCAGGAGATTTGGCAAAGCTGCATAGAAATTGTCATTCGCGCAGCGGAAATGGACAGCGGCGGAATTTACCTGCTGGAGCAGCGCGATAACAGCCTGCACCTGGTTCACAGCCAGGGCTTGGGAGAAAAGTTCCTGGGGCAGGTTTCGCATTACCCGGCACACTCTGCCAACGTGCAGTTACTTCTGGCGGGCAAATCGGCTTACTTTGACGTAGAAGCCATTAAGGGGCTGAGCGCCTCGCGCCTGGAGGGTCTGACGAGCATCTTCGTCCTGCCAATTAAGCACAAAAACCAGGTTCTGGGCGGGATTAACATCGCCTCGCACAGCGTCCGGCAAATCTCTTTGCCGACCCAAAAAGCGATGGAAGCCCTTGCCGCCGAGGTGGGGAGCATTATCGTACAGCGGCGCACCGAGGCAGCCTTGCGGGAGAGGGAGAGGCTGTATCACAGCCTGGTGGATGCCATGGACATCGCCTTGTGCCGCTGGCTGCCCGATACAACCCTGCTGTATGCCAACCCCCGGTACAGAGAAATTTTTGGAATACAGGAAACAGCAACCAGCCAAAAATGGTTGGATTTGCTCCCCGAAGAAAACCGCGAAAGAACCAGAGAAATCTACCAGCAGCTCACCCTCCATCCGCAGCGATTTGCCTACGAACACCCCGAAACCCTGCCGGATGGTCAGATTCGACAATATCACTGGATAGATACGCCCATTTACGACCATACCGGCGCATTGGCGGAATTTCAGTCGGTGGGGTGGGATGTGACCGAGCAAAAACGGATGCAAGAATCGCTGGCGCGGAGCGAGGCGCTGCTGCGCGAGGCGCAACGGATTGGGCGGATTGCCCACATGGAATGGAATAACGAAAATCAAAGCCTGCTCTGCTCGGAGGAACTCTACGATATTTTGGAAGCGCCGCACACCGAGAAGATTACCCGCCAAACCATTGGGGCGCTAATTGCCCCCGAAGAAAGACAACGCCTGAAAAAATTGGAAGACGAGGCATTTGCCAACCGCGAAGACATCTCTTACGAGTACAAAATTCGCCCGGCAAGCGGCAAAGAACGCTGGCTATACCAACACTGGCGCATCACCTACGCCCCCAACGGAATGCCAACCCGCATGATGGCAATTTTGCAAGACATTACCGAGCGCAAGCAAACCGAAGAAACCCTGCGCGCACAGGAAGAACTCTATCGCCTCGTCTCCACCATTCACGCCGACTATGTTTTCTACTCCAGCGTCTCTGCCGAGGGAAAAAGCCACACCGAGTGGGTGGGGGGCGGCTTTACCGCCATTACCGGCTACACCTTTGAAGAGTTTACAGCGCAAGGCGGCTGGAAACTTCTGCTGCACCCGGACGATGAAGAGAAAGACCAACAAATGCACGGGCAACTGACCCAGAACCAGAAGACTTTTGGCGAGCTACGAATTTTGCACAAAAACGGGACTGTACGCTGGGTTAACATCCACGTCAGCCCGCAGTGGAGCGCGGAGGAAGAACGCCTTGTCGGTCTGTATGGAACGGTGCAAGACATCACCGAGCGGCATCAGGCAGAAGCCGCCCTGCACGCCAGCGAAGATAAATATCGCGCCCTGGTAGAAAGCATGGACAGCCTCATCCTGACGGCGGAAGCCGATGGGCGCATCACCTACGCCAACGCCATCGCCGCCCGCGCCCTGGAGAAGACCCCGCAAGAACTCACCGGCAGCCTGCTGAAAGACATCCTCCCCCCGGAAGTTGCCGTAATGCAGGCTGAAATCATCCGCAGGGTTATAAAAACCGACCAGGAAGCCGTGTACGAAGCCCAGGGCATATCCTCCGCCCCGCGCTGGCAGCGAATTTCGGTGCAGCCGGTTCACGAACAGGGCGGCAGGGTGGGCTACGTCCTCATCAACGCCACCGACATTCACCAACTCAAAACCGCCCAGGAAGAGCTGGAAAAACTGAACCGCACCCTGGAAGAGCGGGTGCGCGAGCGCGCCGCCGAGGTGCAAGACCTGTACGACAACTCGCCCATCGGCTATCACTCGCTGGACAGGGATGGCTACATCTTACGCATTAACAAAACGCACCTGCGCTGGCTGGGCTGCGAAGAAAAAGACGCGCTCGGCAGGCACATCACCGACTTCCTCTCACGCGCCAGCAAAACCGCCTTCCCCCTCGTTTACGATGACTTTAAGCGCAACGGCTTTGTGCGCGACCTGGATTTTGAAATGATGGACATAGACGGGCGCATCATCCCGGTACTCATCAACTCCAGCGCCGTTTACAACCCGGACGGCAACTATGTCATGAGCCGCACCAGCGTTTTCGACAACACTCTGCATAAAAAAGCCGACCAAGCCCTTCTGCACGCCAACCATGAACTGGAACGCGCCCTGCGGATGAAAGACGAATTTCTCGCCAACATGAGCCACGAACTCCGCACCCCTCTCAACGGCATTTTGGGGCTTTCCGAAATTTTGCTGGACGAATATCGCGGAGCGCTTAACGAACAGCAAAGAAAATTTGTCAGCAACATCGAAAACAGCGGACGACACCTCCTCAGCCTCATCAACGACCTGTTAGACCTCTCCAAAATCGAAGCCGGGAAACTACAAATCAGGCCGGAAATGGTCATCATTGGAGATGTCTGTCACGCCAGCATGGCTTTTGTAAAAGAAATGGCGGCAAAAAAGGGCATCTCGCTTCAATTCCAACCCGAAACCGCCGTCCTCAGCCTGATGGCAGACGAACGCCGCCTGAAGCAAATCCTCGTCAACCTGCTCAGCAACGCCGTCAAGTTCACCCAGCGAGGCGGGCAAGTGACACTTCGAGTGAAAGCCAACATCAACGCCGGATATATCGAATTCATCGTGCAGGATAGCGGCATCGGCATCACCCCCGAAGACCTGAACCGCCTCTTCACGCCCTTCACCCAGGTCGATAGCAGCCTATCCCGTCAGCATGACGGAACCGGCTTGGGGCTTGCCCTCGTCAAACGCCTGGTGGAAATGCACGGCGGAAGCGTCTCGGCGCAAAGCGAATTTGGCAAAGGCAGCGAATTCACCGTTACCCTACCCTGGCGACCCGCCCCGGAGGTGCAAACCGCCATGGAAGAACCGCCCGCCCCCGCCTGGCAAGCGCCCCCACCCCCGCTGATGCCTGTCACGGCTGCCAAAGCATCCATCCTGCTGGCAGAAGACAACGAAATCAGCGTTCTCACCATTTCGGATTACCTGCAAAACAACGGCTACCGGGTATACATTGCCCCCAACGGGCGCAAAGCCCTGGAAGAAGCCGCCGAAAACCAGCCAGACCTGATATTGATGGATATTCAAATGCCAGAAATGGACGGCATTGAGGCAATTCAGCGCCTGCGGGCAGACCCGCGCTTTAGCCGCACCCCCATCATCGCCCTCACCGCCCTGGCAATGCCCGGCGACCGGGAGAGATGCCTGCAAGCCGGAGCAAGCAACTACATCAGCAAGCCGGTCATTCTGAGGGAACTGCTCAAAATGGTGGAGAAATCCCTCTCCGAGCCGGAGAACTAAAACACCCGCCCCGCTTCTCTTGTAAAGAAGCGGGGCGGGCGCAAAGCAGGCGCAACAACGGCATTTAATCCCTGTAAGCAAGGGCAATTTGCGCCGCAAGGCGGGCATTATTCTTCAGCAGGCTCAGGTTGGCTTGCATAGATTTTCCGGCGGTTAGTTCGTTTACGCGCAAAAGCTCGTAGGGGGTCACTTTCTGCCCTCGAATGCCCTTCTCGGTCACTTCCTGCGAAACCTGGCGCAAAACCGGCTCTATCTCCCCGGCGGGGATGGTGAGTTCGGCGGGCAAAGGCTGGCAAACCAATACCGCCGACTTCATCCCCAGCACCCAATGTTGGCGGGCAAACTGCACAACCTGCGCCGCCGAATCCAGCCGCAGGCTGACGGGTAATCCGCTGGAGGGGGAGAAGAATTCCGGGAAGGTGTCGGTTCCGTAGCCAATGACCGGGACCCCCATTGTCTCCAGATATTCCAGAGTGGCAGGTAAATCCAGGATGGATTTTGCCCCGGCGCAGACGACCATCAAAGGCAGGGAGGCGAGCGCCTGCAAATCGGTGGAGACATCATAACGGGCTTCTTTATGAACGCCGCCAATGCCGCCGGTGGCAAACACAGAAAGGGAGGCGGCATGAGCCGCGAACATCGTCCCGGCAACGGTTGTTCCGCCGGGCTTACCCGTCAGCAGGCTGGAGGCGAAGTCGCGCAGGCTAATTTTGAGGGCGTTTTCTGCCAGGGAGAGTTCTTGCAGTTCGGCGGGGGTTAGCCCAATTTTTACTTCGCCGTGCATCAGGGCGATGGTGGCGGGGGTTGCGCCCTCGGCGCGGACGGTTTCTTCCATCTCTTGCGCCAGTTGCAGGTTTTGGGGGCGGGGCAGCCCGTGCGTGATGACAGTCGACTCCAGGGCGACAATGGCTTGCTTTTCTTGTTGCGCCGAGGCAACGGAGGGGTGCAGCGAAAAGGCGGCGGGCAGGGTTTTCATGGTTTCCTTGGGGGTTTAGAGGGAGAGTTCTTCGTAGAGGCGTTCCAGGGTCAAGTCGGGGAGAACGGTTCCGGGGTGACGCAGGGTGAGGGTGGCGGCAGAAACGCCCAGGCGGGCAGATTCGTCTATATCGACCTGGTTGAGAATGCCAAAGAGCAGGGCGGCAGTAAGAGCATCCCCTGCGCCGACCGGGTCGGCTACGTTGGTATGGATGGCGGGGATGTGTCCGTTGGTTTCGGCGGTGGCGTAGCAGACTCCAAACTCTGCCAGGGTGACGACTGCCATTTTTACGCCGGAACCAACGAGGCGGCGGGCGGCTTCCAGCGCCGCCTCACGCTCGGAGGCGTGAAAAGCCTCCCCGGTAAGGACTCCGGCTTCAATTCCGTTGGGGGTAATGAGTTGGATGTGGCGCAGGTGGGGTTGCAAGCGGGGCGCAAGGGCGCGGGAGGTGGGGTCGGCACAGACGGGGAGGCGGTAGGTTTGGGCAAGGGCAAAAATTTTGGCAAGCGAGGCGGGGGCGAGGTTGGCATCTACAAAGACGAGGGAAGCTTGTTCAAAGAGGTCTTCGTGGTAGAGAAGGTAGGCTTCGTTCAGTTCCTGCATGATTCGCATGTCGTCAAAGGCAAATTGACGGTGTCCGTTGTGGTCTAAAGCCCCCATGTAAAAGCCGGTGGGGTAGGTGGGGCTGGTGTAAACCCCGGAAACATCTACCCCGGCGCTTTTGGTGTATTCGAGCAGGTCGGCGCCCTGGCGGTCTTTGCCTACGGCGGAGAGCAGGAAAACCGGCTGCCCCAGGCGGGCAAGGTTTTCTGCCACGTTGCGGGCAACCCCGCCAAAGGAGGTGCGGATGTGGGCGGGGTTGGATGTCTGAAAACGGAGTTCGCCTTGCAGACGGCTGACGACATCTACACCCGATGCGCCAATGACAAGTACAGGTTTGACGGCTGTCTCTTGCGCTGCGCTCATGGTGGGCGCTCCTTTTTGATGGGTTAGACGGAATAGGCGGATGAGTCGCCGAAGGGGGAGGTGCGCCAGCGTCTGAGTTCTGCCAGGGCGAGTTGAACGCTTTCCGGCACGGGGAGGGAGTCGCGGCGGTAGAGTTCGGCGGCGTTATCGAGGACTTCGTGATAGGCTTGTAGCAGTTCTTCGATGATGGTTTCGTCTTCGGCGTTGTGTTGGGCTGCCAGGTAGTAACGGTTTACGGGGATTTCCTGCACCATACGCAGCATTTCTTTTTGGCGGGTTTCGTCTTGCAAGCCGCGCAGGGCTTGGGGGTTGCCCTTGCTAAAGTTTTCGCGGCTGAGAAGCCAGGCTTCGCGGTGTTTTTCTAAAATCTTCTTTTCCGGCAGGTCCCAGGTTCCTACGCCAATCCAGTTGAGTTGGAAGCCTTTGCCGGAGGCGCGTTTTTTGAATCCGTCTGGGGTGTAGAAGAGGGAGGTGAGAAAGGCGCGGGAGGAGAATTCGCCTGCGGCAACGGGGGAATTGGAGGGCAGGTCGCCTGCTACACCGGAGAGTTGCTGCCCGCGTCTGCCAATTTCCTGCTCCCGCTCCAGGAGGGATTTTTCTTCTGGTTCGCCAATGTTTGCCAGAAATTCTCCCAGCCCGCGCTTGCTGATGAAGGTCCCCATTTCGCCGATGATTTGGCCAGCCATGCGCCCAGGGGTGGGGCTGCGCCATTCCTGCACGCGGGGGGGGGCAATGCCGGGTTTTACCGGGCGGGCATCACCATAGACGAGGTTTTCGACCGCCGCCGGGAGGAAGGGGTAGGGGGTTTGCAGGTTGCGGGCGGGTACATCGCCCCGGAAGATGCTGTAGGAATATTGAATATCGCGCGCGCCCACGATGATGCCGTCTTTGGAGCGGGTGGAAAGGTCTGCGCGGTCTATCACGTCTCGCAAGTCTATTACCCGGCGGATGCGCTCAAAATCGTCCACCACTTCGCCAGTGGTGGGTCCAATCACATGCGGGGTTCCGTCCGGGCGTTCAAAGAGAACGGCGCTATCCAATTCCACCACAATTTTGCCGGGTCCACCAATTTGGACAATGGTGGATGCTTCGTCTTTTTCCAAAATTTTGCCTTGCCCAATAGAAATGGTGGAATATTTGGAGCCAAAAGCCGCCTGACGAATGAAGGTGCGGGCGACTTTGTCGTCTTTTTCAAAAATATCCGCCAGGTAGATGGCTGAAAGGCGGTACATGAGCCAGTACGGGGCATAGAGAACGATGAGGTGGCGCAGAACTTCCGGGTGGAAAATGGTGGCAAAAAGCAGCGCCATGCCTTTGGAAAGAGCCGCGAACAGGATTTGTACATCCAGAGTGAAGAGGAAGGCAAACACCTTCTCCTGGGTGATGGTGGCGGCGAATTCGTCCCAACGCAGTTGCATCATGGGAACGGGGACATCAAACAGGACAGCGAGCATCCACGCAACCAGAAAACCGGCGAACAGGGCGCGGGAGCGCACTTTGGAAGCGCCGTGTGTGAGCGAGAAGATGCCATTCAGCAGGGAATCGATGCCGTGTTCTAGCGCGGTGACGATGCGTTGCAGCCCACGCAAAAGGGAGGAAGAAAATGCCTGGGTCTGGTTCATGCGTCCTCGTTTCGTTTGTTGCGAAGCCAGTTATAAATTTCCATAATGTCGCGGTTTTCGCTGTTGGTGCGTTTGAGCAGGGCGGTATCGCGCCGAATGCCCAGGAAGGTGGAGTGGACGAGCATTTCCAGGGTGTGATATTTGCTGGTGGGCTGCACTTCCACAAAGTCGCGGCTGGCGTTTTCTGCAAATTGTTTTACAGCGTCTTCCTGCCCCGCCGATTCTGCCAGTTTGCGCCCGCGCTCCACCTGGTCTTGTTCTTTGTTCGCAGATTTCATCCAGGTCGTGTTCCACTGCTTCACCAGGCGTTCTTCAATTTCGGGGGCAAACAAGACTCTTTTGATGTTTACGCCCTTAATCTCCAATCCCATCTCGGAGAGAATGCGGAACTCGGTGCTTTGCATTTTTTGCAACAGGTCTTCGGCATCTCTGGTGCGCCCCTCCCGAAAGTATTGAGAGTAAACCGGGCGGGTTGCCGGGTCTAGCAGGACGACTCTGCCGAATTCATCCAGAACTTCCACTTCGCGCTGTTTCATGCGCTTAGACATCATCCCGTTAATGACTTGCAAGCCGGTTTCGGCGCGGTCTTCTCCGATTTCAAAAAGGTCGTTGATGCGAAATTTGCGGGCGTATTCGCGCCACAAATCCACTGCCATTTTGGCGGGGAGTTCGCTCCAGACGGGTTGGTCGAGTTGCGCCCCGCGCACGATGCTATCTCGAATGGCTTTTTCTGCGGTTGTGGCGTTAAAGCCAAAGCGGGTATTGCCCTCGCCTGCCTGGGCGCGGATGCCAAAGGTGACGGAGATTGCCGCGCCGACTTCGATTCCGTCCCGGGTGAGGGCGAGGGTTTCTCCATGACGCTTTCGCACGGTTTCGTATTCTTCGTTGCCGGGGGCGATGGTAAAGGGGTCTAAAGCCCCGGTATCTTTCTCTTCGGGTCCTACGGATTGGGTCAGGGGGTGCAGGTCGGCAGTGGCGGCAATTTTTTCGTTTTTGCCGGTAAAGTGAACTCCCGGTCCCACCGTGCGGGTAAACTTGGTGGGGGTACGCAACACCGCCGTGCTGGCGCTATCCAGCCAGATGACGCCAATCCCCTTGCGGGCGCGCTCGTCTTCCCTTGCCCGCACCACGCCATTTTCCACAAACAGCGCCGCGCCGTGCCAGCCGAACAGGTACACCCACAAGCGCAGGAAAATGCTCAGGCGGTCTTTAAGAGTTCGGACGGGCAAAATGAACTGGGCAAAGAAAACCGACCAGAGCAAAATCCCCGCCAGAATGAGGGCAAAATCCAACGCCAGGTCTAGGCGGCTTTGCGCTTCGGAAAAAAGGTAAAAGCCTTCAAACACGCGCAGCAAGCCCCCCAAAACGAGGTAAGCAACCACAAACCCCAAAAAGCCAAGCAAAGCGCGGACGAGCGGATACTCAAAGAAGCCAGGTCGTTTTTCCATGCGTTTGATTCTATATCAAAAATGCCAAAAAGAAAACCATGCGCGTAGAACCCAATCAGGGCGTTTTCGAAGTCGCGCATTTCTCTCAGTCCCTGCCCCATAAACCCCGGTGGGGAAAAGGAAAAAAGCCCCTCTACCCATGGGACGTGTGCCACGCAATGGTAGAGGGGTTGGGGTGAGAGAAACGGTGTACTTTTCGGTCAGTCTGAGATACCCTTACTTCAAATAGGTATCCAGGAAGGCAATCACCTGCGCCAGGTTTTCGGCGGTTTCAAACTGACTGCCGCCGTGCCCAGCCCCTTCGAGCGAGACGTAGGTCACTTTGTCCGCGCCGATGACGGCGCTAAGAGCCTCTGCCAGGTTTTTGTTCTGGACGGGGGGAATGTTGCAGTCGGCGGTGCCGTTTTCGATGAAGAAGGGCGCATCGTCAGCGGTGATGTAGTTCATCGGGTTGGTCAGGGCGACTTTTTCCGGCACGGTCTGGATGGGCGCGCCGACCAGTTTCGATTCGGGGGAACTGGCGTCATCGGTGCTGGCAGAGCAACCGGCTTCGGTCAGCTGCACCTGCATCTTCAGGAAGTCAATCGGTCCAAACCAATCCACCACCGCCTGGACACAGCTGGATTGGTCGGCGTTGCCGAGTTCCGCGCCTTCCAACTCTGCCACGCCGCAGGTTGTTCCAAGCAGGGAGACGAGATTTCCGCCCGCCGAAGCGCCCCAGGCACCGAATTTATCCGGGTTCAGGTTGTATTGGGCAGCATTGGCACGCAGGAAACGCACCGCCGCTTTCGAGTCATAAATCTGAGCCGGGTATTGGGCTTCACCGCTGAGGCGGTAGTTGATACTTGCCACAGCATAGCCCGCCGACAAAAGGGCATCCACACCG
>DYNS01000223.1 GCA_020720965.1 Anaerolinea sp.
TGAAGGTCCTCGCCGCCCTCACCATCGTCCTTAACCTGCCCACCATCGTAGCCTCCTTCTTTGGAATGAACGTCAAACTCCCCGGAGAAGACCACCCCCTTGCCTTCCTCTCCGTTTTTGGGCTGGCAATCTCCCTCACTGCCATTGCCACCTTCATCTTCTACAAAAGAGACTGGCTCTAATGCGCTTTTCCCCTCCCCAACCCCTTACCCCAACCCCCGCCCAACTGGGCGAAGGACCCGCATGGAACACCTCCCAAAGCCTTTTGCACTGGGTGGATATTCACGCCGGACATTTGCACACCTTCAACCCCCGCAGCGGGGAAGATGAAAAACAAGAATTAGGTATCTCCCTCGGCTGCGCCGCCCCCAGGCAGAAGGGCGGCTTCCTCCTCGGTTTGCGGGATGGCATTGCCGCCCTGGCGCCGGATTCCGTTTCGGCGCAATATCTCGCCCAACCAGAGCCTCACCTGCCCGGAAACCGCTTCAACGATGGAAAATGTGACCCCGCCGGGCGCTTCTTGGCAGGCACCATGGACAACGCCGAAAAAGAAGCAACCGGCTCGCTTTACTCCTACTCCCCCACCGGCGAGATAAAAACTCTCCTCACAGGCATCCGCATTTCCAACGGCATCACCTGGAGCCCGGACTACAAAACCCTCTACTACATAGACACCCCCACCTTTGAGATTGCCGCCTTCGACTACGACCTGCAAACCGGAGAAATTGCCAACCGCCGCGTAGCCGTTTCCATTCCCCCCGCCCTTGGCTTTCCAGACGGCATGACCGCCGATAAGCAGGGGCGTTTATGGGTTGGCATGTGGGGCGGAGCCGCCATCACCATTTGGCAGCCCCAAACCGGTCAACTACTGGAGAAGATAGAACTGCCTGCCAAAAACGTCACCGCCTGCGCCTTTGGCGGCGAAAACGGCAGCGACCTCTACATTACCTCCGCCCGAATCGGGTTGGGTGCGGAGGATTTAACGGCGTACCCGGCTTCGGGTCTGCTTTTTCGGGTGCAGACGGATGTTGAGGGTTTGCCCACCTTTCCCTTTGCCGGGTAATCTCCCATGTCTTCTTCCGAGCGCTTAACTTTTGTAGATGTCGCCAAGGGCATTGGCATTTTGCTGGTTGCCCTGGCGCACAATGACCTGGCTGCATACGCGCCTTTTGCATTCCATTGGATTTACTCCTTCCACATGCCGTTCTTCTTTCTGCTTTCCGGTTTGTTTTTTAAGCCGGGCGGCAGTTTGTGGGCATTGCTGCAAAAACGCTCTACCAGTCTGCTACGCCCCTACTTTTTTGGAATCTTTCTCATCTACTTTTGGGCGATTTTTTTTGATACGATGGGTTTGCCCACCGCTTTTGGGCGGATTGTCAAGGCGCTATATGGAAACGGTTACTACCTGGACTGGGTGGCGATGTGGTTTTTGCCCGCTCTTTTTATGGTGAATTTGTTTGCCTTTGGCTTTTATGCCGTCTTTGGGCGTTTTTCTACGCTTTGGCGTGGGGCGGCGCTGCTGGGTTTTCTCGCTTTTGGGGTGTGGATGCTGCCCTGGTTCAATCCCCTCACCCTGCCGGGGATTGGCACATTCAACGGGCTGCCCTGGAGCCTGGATTTAGCCCTGCTCGCCGGGTTTTTCTTCGTCAGCGGGCGCGAGTTGTTTGCCCTCCTGCCACAGACCTGGTTTGGTTCTCCCTGGGTGTTGCTATGGGCGGCTGCTCTCAACCTGGGGCTGGTGTTCGCCTTCCCGCAGACGATGGATTTTAACATTCGCGCCTATAGTCTGCCCCTGGTCTTTACCCTGGAGGCGTTGAGCGGTAGTATCTTTGTGCTGGCTATCTCCTGGTGGCTGGCCAGGGCAGGGGGCTGGCTGGCGGCGGGGTTTTCTTATCTGGGGCGCATTTCGGTGCTTATCCTCATCTTCCATAATCCGGTGCAGTCTTACCTTACCGGCAAAATAGACTTTTTGTTGGGCGGCAGTGTGTATAGCCCCTTGCTGGTTTTTCCCTTTTCCATCGCCATACCGGCGCTCATTTACGAGTTGGGGGTGCGTCAAAATCCGGTTGCGGCGCGTTGGTTTGGGATGCGCGGTTAAATAAAAAATGCCCGATAAGGGCATTTTTTATTTAATCCCCTTCTGGGGCGGGCGCTTCTGGTTTGGGGCTTTCTGTGCCGGGGATGTTTGCTCTCAGACGGTCTTCCTCAATTTTGTGAATGCCGTTTCGCACCTGGGTATGCAGGCGACCAATTTCGGTTTCCAGTGCCTCCAGCGAGGAGACGACATAATCATCCGCATCGCGCCGGGTGGCGTTGGCGTCTTCTTTTGCCTGGGCAACAATCTGGCTGGCGCGGGTTTGGGCGCTTTTTACAATTGCCTCCCGCTCTATCATTTGCTCGGCTTTTTCTTTTGCCAGGGTCACAATTCGGCTGGCTTCTTCCTGGGCTTGTGCCAGAATACGTTCTTTTTGGGTGTTAATTTGCTGGGCTTTTTTTACTTCTTCCGGTACGGTCACGCGCATCTGGTCGATAATATCCAGCATTTTATCTTCATCCACCACCACATTGCGGGTGAAAGGGATGGTGCGGGCTTCGTTAAACAGTTCTTCCAGGCGGTCTACGAGGTGGAGTATGTCCATAAAAACCTCTTCTCAGGCTTCTGATTTGCGTTAATACTGCAATTCTAGCACATTCGGGCGGGGGTTAATCGCGTGGGCTTCCGGCAGGGCGCTGACTCTCGTTTAGACTGGTCATACGCCGTTTGAGGGCGGCTTCTACATGCGGCGGAACCATGCTGGAGACGTTGCCATCCAGCGCCGCAATCTCTCTTACCGTTGTGGAGGAGAGGAAGGTATGCTCCTCGTTAGTGATGAAGGAAACGATTTCAATATCCGGCGCGAGGCGATGGTTGGCAAGCGCCATGCGAAACTCAAACTCAAAATCGGAAAAGACGCGCAAGCCGCGCACTATCACTTGCGCGTTCAGTTCGTGCGCCATGTTCACCGTCAGGCTGCTGTAACCCACAATCTTAATTTTGTTGTGGTCTTTAAAGGTCTGCTTCACCAGGTCTATGCGCTCTTCCGGGCTAAAAAGCAGGTTTTTGAGCGGTTTGTCGTAAACGGCAATGACAACCTCGTCAAATAGACGGGCGGCGCGTTCGGCAATATCCATGTGACCGTAATGGATGGGGTCGAAAGTGCCGGGGAACATGGCTCTTACCATAAAGGCTCTCCCTCCGGGTTAACTCACATCGCCTTTGCCCCTACCCCAAAAACGGGAAAAGGCTTCGGCAAGCAGGGCGTGTTCCGGTTGGTTCAGGTTGGGGTCTGTGCCGAATAACTCGGCGGCTTGTTTGCGGGCTTTTTCAATGAGGGCGACATTGGTCAGCGAAGCCATTTTGATGTTGGCGGCATGACCTGCCTGCGCCGTCCCCAAAAATTCGCCGGGTCCGCGCTGTTGCAAGTCCAACTCTGCCAGTTGAAAACCGTCATTGGTGGCTTGCATGGCTTGCAGGCGCTCGTTTTCTGCGGCGTTGGAGGTGGCAGGAACCAGCAAGCAGAAGGCTTCGCCGCCGCCCCGCCCTACCCGCCCACGCAACTGATGCAGCTGCGCCAGCCCAAAGCGGTTTGCGCCCTCAATTAACATCACCGTTGCGTTGGGGACATCCACCCCCACCTCGATGACGGTGGTGGAGACCAGAATTTGATACTTGCCGTCCCGAAACTCCGCCATAATGCGGTCTTTTTCTTCCGGCTTCATTTTTCCGTGGAGCAAACCCAGCTGGTAGGTGGGGAAAATCTCTTTAGAAAGCCTTTCGTGGTCATCCACCGCCGCTTTCAGTTCTTCCAGTTTTTCGCTTTCTTCAATCAGCGGGTACACAATAAAGGCTTGACGACCGGCTTTGATTTGGGCGCGGATGAGGGTGTAAGCGCGTTCCCTCTCCTGCGGGGTAAGGACATGGGTGGAAACCGGCTGCCTTCCGGCGGGCATTTCGTCAATCACCGACAAATCCAGGTCGCCGTACAGGGTGAGAGCGAGAGAGCGAGGGATGGGGGTGGCGGTCATCACCAGCAGGTGCGGGTTTTGCCCCTTTTGGCGCAGGGTGGCGCGTTGTTCCACCCCAAAGCGGTGCTGTTCGTCAATCACAATCAGTTGCAAATCCTGAAACTGAACCGGCTCTTCGAGCAGGGCGTGGGTGCCGATGAGGGCTTTGACCTCGCCCGAAGCCAACCCTGCCAAAAGCGATTCTCTCTCCCCGGCGCTTGTGTCGCCGGTAAGTAAGCGAATCTGCCCTTCGGCAAGCAGCCCCTCCCCGACAAGGAATCGGGAGAAGTTTTTGTAATGCTGTTCCGCCAAAATGGAGGTGGGCGCCATAATGGCGGCTTGCGCCCCGGTGCGGTTCACCATCAGGGCGGCGAGGGCGGCAATCACCGTTTTGCCGGAGCCTACATCGCCTTGCACCAGCCGGTTCATTGGTCTGCCGGAGCCTAAATCCACCACGACATCGTCCAGGGTGCGTTTTTGCGCCCCGGTGAGGGGGAAGGGCAGGGCGTTCAGGCGGGCTTCTAGCCATTCGTCCGGTACATCAAAAATTCGTCCGACCACGCTTTGGGCTTGGCGTTTTTGCTGTAAAACGCCCATCTGCAGGTAGAAGATTTCGTCAAATGCCAGGCGCTCGCGGGCGGCTTGCAGGGTCTCTTGCGAATCGGGGAAGTGCGCCTGTCGAATGGCTTCTCCCAGCCCCAACAGGTCGGCGGCGCGGAGGGTGGTTTCGGGCAGGGGGTCTGCCACTCTCGGCGACCAAAAGCGCACGACCTGGTCCATCTGTTTGCGGAGCCAGTTTTGGGTGATGTTGGCGGTGAGGGCGTACACCGGCACAATGCGGTTGGTGAGGAGGTGTTCGGTTTCTACGGTTTCCCAGTCTGGGCTGTTCATCACCAGCCTGCCCAGGTATTGCTCAATTTTTCCGGCGGCGGCAATGGATGTGCCTTCTTTGAGGCGATTTGCCAGCCAGGGTTGGTTAAACCAGGAGAGTCTGAGTGCGCCGGTGCCATCGCTGATGATGCACTCCAGCAGGGTCATTTTTCCGCCGCGAATTTTGCGCTCTATGACGCTTTGTACCTGCCCAATGACGGTGACGACTTCGCCGTAGAATAGGTTGCGGATGGGTTTGAGCTGGCTGTAGTCATCGTAGCGGCGCGGAAAGTTGTATAGCATGTCGCCCAGGGTTTGTAAGCCCAGCCGCCTGAGTGATTCGGCGTTGCGGGGTCCCACCCCGGAGAGGATGGTGAGGTCGGCGTTGAGGG
>DYNS01000547.1 GCA_020720965.1 Anaerolinea sp.
TTGGCGTGCAGGTTGGTGACGGTATTGCCCTGGGTGATGAATACGCCCGCGCCTGCCCGTTTACCATCCGGGGCGTAGAGGACGGCGAATTGGAGCGAGTCGCCGAGCCGGGTTGCCATTTGGCGCAGGTAGGCTTTGGCGTGGTAGGGTGAGCCGAGTTCGTGCATGGATTGGGCAAGGGCGGCGTAGGCATCTTCCAACAGGTCGAGATGCCCAAAGCGGAGGGAGAAGCCTTTTTTGAGGGACTTGCGAACATGGTTGCGATGGTCGGAGGAGTAAGAGGCAAGCATTTTCTCCGGGTCAGGGACGAGGTCTACCAGGTAGGTACTGTAGACGGGGTGCTGTACCCAACCCGCAGGCGGAGCGGAAAGCCATTCCGGGGCGAGAAAGCGCAGGTTGGCATATTCCACGCCAAGAGCGGCGGCGAGCTGGGCAGCGGCGGCGAGCAGTTCCTGTGCGGCGGGGGGATGAAGGGCGGCAAACCCGCCATGAGAGCCGAAGGGGGCGGTGCAAAGGTAGTTACCAAAGACGGGGTGACGGACGTGGGTAAGAGTCAACGCCCCGGTGGGGGCGGTATCCTGTTGGGCAAGCAGGCGGTATGCCGGGTAGCCATATACCTGGGCGGGCAGGCTTGTCCAGGCATCCTGGGCGGTGAAGGTGGCTTGGGCGGCAAGCGCCGGGGGCAGGGAGAGGGATTCACCGGCGGCGAGTTGGCGGGTTGTCATGGGGTGTGTTCCTGCAAGTAGGTGAGAAGTGGCGAAACGGGGAAGTTCGCCAGCAGGGTTTTTAGGAAGGCGGATTTGTTGAGGGTGAAGGGGAAAAGCAAGGGGTGCGAAGCTAAATCAGGCGCCAGCCGGGTGCGGAATTGGCTTGGGGGGAAGAGTTCGTAGGGGTGCAGGATGATGACCGGGCTGAGTCCGGCGCGAAGTTCCCGCTCGATGATGTTTAAGACCAGGCGGGGTAGGAGTCCTATCATAAAGCTGGAGCCGTAGGGGATTTCTCCGCTGGCGAGCAGGCGCAGGGAGAAGTGGCGCGGGGCAAGCAGGCGGCGGGGCTGCCCCCAAAGCGGCAGGGTGCTGACCGGGATTTCCCAAATGCCGTCTTTGGGCAGGCGGTTGCCGCTGGGGGCATAGATGGAAGAGCTGTAAGTAAAACCAGCCTGACGCAAAAGAGGGTATGCTGCCTCGCTGATTCCCACCATGGGGGCGCGGTAGCCGCGCACGTTGTACTGGCTGCGCCACCCGGCGGAGGCTGCCAGGTCTTGCGTCAGTTCGGCTTCGCGGAGCAGGGGGCGATGAATTTGGCAGTGCAAGCCCAACTCGTGCCCGGCGGCAGTGATGGTTTGCGGAATTTGGGGATGCCATTCTGCAATTTCTCCCACCAGGTAAATGCTGGCTTTGGCAGCGCCCAATTGCTCCAGAATGGGATTGAGGGCTTGCAGGGTAAAGCCTCCGTCCAGGGCGCGGCGTTGCTGCGGGTC
>DYNS01000224.1 GCA_020720965.1 Anaerolinea sp.
CTGCTCCGCAACCCGGAATCGCTGCGCCTGCTTCTGGATAGACAATCCCTCACCCTGCGGAAAACCATCGAACAAATTCAGACCGAGGCAGAAGAAGCCGCCAACCTGCGCGACCCCTCGCCCGAATCGGCTTCCCTGCTGCGCCGCTACCAAAAAACGGAACTGCTCCGCATTGGCGCAAGTGACTTTTTGGGGCTATACGACCTGCGTGCCGTCATCTCGCAAATCTCCCGTACCGCCATTGCCCTCACCCGTGCCAGTTTGCACCTCGCCGCCAAACAAACCGGAATCAACCCAGAGGGTTTTGTTATTCTGGCAATGGGCAAACTCGGCGGGAGAGAACTGAACTACAGCTCGGATATAGACCTGCTCTTTCTTAGCGCCGACAATCAGCGCAACTACACCCCTCTCGCCCAAAAACTCATCGAAATCCTGGCAGCCCCCACCCCAGAGGGCTTCCTCTACCGGGTAGATATGCGCCTGCGCCCCTGGGGAAAAGACGGACCCCTCGTCCCCACCCTGGAAGGCTACCAAAAATACGTAGAGAAAAACGCCCGCCTATGGGAAAAACAAGCCCTCCTCAAAATTCGCCCCATCGCCGGAGACCTGGCTCTGGGCGAAACCCTGCGCGAGCGCATTCAGCCCCTCATCCTCAACACCCCGCCAGAAGAACTCCGCGCCGGGGTCTTTGCCATGAAAACCCGCACCGAAGAATACCTGCGCGAAAAAGGACGCGCCTGGGGAGAAGTAAAACTGGGGGCAGGCTCCATTCGGGATGTGGAATTTGTCGTCCAATACCTGCAACTTGCCAATCTGCGCCATAACCCCCACCTCCGCACCCGTGCCACCCTCAAAGCCCTGCCCCGCCTGCGCGCCGCCGGGCTGCTCACCGCCTCCGAAACCCGCATTCTCACAGACGGTTACATCTTTTTGCGTACCATCGAACACTACCTGCAAATGATGGACTACCGCCAAACCTACACCCTCCCCACCGAAACCCGCGCCATTGCCCTGCTTGCCCGCCGCCTCGGCTTTCCAGACGGCGAAACCTTCATCGCCCGCTACCAGGAACACTGCCTCGCCATCCGCGCCATCTTCCTGCGCCAGGTCGGCAGCCAACCCGCCCCCCAGGAGCCTCAACCCGTCCTGCGCCAACACCTCGCCCGGTTGGATGTCTCCTACACCGCCACCTTCAACCCCAGCCAAATCGAACAGCACGCCGCCCTCGCCAACCGCCTCAGCGAAAAAACGCCCCTGCTATTGGAAGCCCTGCCTCAGCAAGATGAAGCCTGGCAAATCACCATCATCGCCCATGACTACCCCGGCGAGCTCTCCATCATCTGCGGCTTATTCTTCGTCTACGGCTTAAACATCATCGATGGCAACATCTTCACCTACGAACCGGAAGAAGTCGCTCCCGCGCCCCCTCCCAGCCGCAGCTCGTCTCGCCGTTTCGCCGCCAAAACCGCAGCCCCGGTAGCCTCCCGCCAAAAAATCATAGATGTATTCACCGTTAAACCGGCTCAACCCGGCTCCGCGCCCACCCCGGAAACCTGGCAGACCTACGCCGCCGACCTGGAAAACCTGCTCGCCCGCTTTCGCGCCGGGGAACGCCGCGAGGCAAGGGGGCAGTTAGCCAAAAGGGTGGGGGCAGCCTGCGGTGTAACGCCGCCGGGGGCAGGTGCCATCCCGCCCCTTTTGCCGGTCGAAATCGAAATTGACAACAGCCTCTCCGAGCGTTACACCGCCCTCCGCATAGACGCGCCCGACACCCTCGGATTTTTGTACGAATTTACCAACGCCCTCGCCTTCACCCGCACCAACATTCACCGCATGGTCATCCGCTCGGTCGGCAGCCGCGCACAGGATATTCTCTTTGTGACAGATACCGAAGGGCGCAAAATTAGCGACCCTCAAAAGCAGAGAGAATTACGCGCCGCCATCCTCCTCATCAAACACTTTACCCACCTTTTGCCCTACTCACCCAACCCCGAAGCCGCCCTCCTGCACTTTAGAGAGTTTGTTCTGCAACTCTTTCTGCGCCCCCGCTGGGTGGATGAAATTGCCAGCCTGGAAAGCCCGGAAGTCCTGAAAGACCTGGCGCAAGGCATGGGCATCAGCGACTTTTTGTGGGACGACTTTTTGCGAATGCAATATGCCAATCTCTTCCCGGTCGTGAGGGATATTCAATCCCTCGCCGCGCCCCGCCCCCGCGCCCAACTGCAAGCCGAACTGCAAGAAGCCTTGCACAACCTGAATCTGGGCGGCATTGACTACCCGGATTGGCGCTCTGCCCTGAATGCCTTCAAAGACCGTGAATTATTTCGCATAGATATGCGTCATATCCTGGGGCGCACCCTGGAATTTTGGGATTTTTCTGCCGAACTCACCGACCTAGCGGAGATTGTCGTTTGCGCCGCACTGGAAAACGCGCAGAGAGAGTTAAACCAACAGTACGGCGAAGAGGGGGGAGTCAGCGTGTTGGCTTTGGGCAAATGCGGCGGTCGTGAGTTGGGATTCGCCTCCGACATCGAGTTAATGTTTGTGTATAGCGGGGAGGGCTTTCGGGCTGCTTCTTACTACGAAAAACTGGTCAACGCTGTCATCGGCGCGATTCAGGCGAGGCAGGAGGGGATTTTTCAGGTGGATTTGCAACTACGCCCCTACGGTAAAGCCGGCAGCCTGGCAGTGACGCTGGAATCCTTTCGCAAGTATTATGCGCCACAGGGTCCCGCCTGGGCGTATGAGCGGCAGGCGCTGGTGAAACTGCGCCCCATTGCCGGGGATGAGGCTTTGGGCGCGGCGCTGGAGGCTTTGCGCGATTCTTACACCTATTCGGGCGGGTTTGATGTAACCGCCATGCGCGCCATGCGCGAGAGGCAGGTGCGCCATTTGGTGGCGGGCGGGACGTTTAACGCCAAATATAGCCCCGGCGGTTTGGTGGATTTGGAATATCTGATTCAGGCTTTGCAGATTAATGCCGGAAAACAAGACCCGTCTTTGCGGGTGACCAATATCCGCGATGCGATGACCGCCCTGCACAAAGCCGGAATTTTGAGCGAGGAAGATTACAACCGCCTGCGAAAGGCGCATACTTTTTTGCGCTGGCTCATCGATTCTTTGCGGGTGGTGCGGGGCAACGCCAAAGATATTACCGTCCCCGCCTATGGCAGCGAGGAGTTTTCCTTCCTTGCCCGCCGCCTGCGCTATGGCGATGATACTGCCCGCCTGCGGGAGGAGTTGCAGCGCTATCAGAGCGAGGTGCAGGAGATTAATTTGCGTCTTTTGGGGGCGTAGGCTTGGGTTCAAAGATTTCGTGGTAGCCCTTGTCCAGTTCATCGTCCGAGATGTGCGCGTAACGTTGCGTAACGCTGATGTTGGCGTGCCGGGCGAGTTCCTGCGCCAGTTTCAGGTTGCCGGAGCCGCGCAAAACGGTGGTGACGAAGTAATGCCGAAAGGAATGGGGGGTAATTTGCCCGCTGGAGTCTTTTCCCAGGGCTTGCAGGGTGCGCACTTCCACAATGTTGCGCCCGGTGGCGGTGGTGATGGGCTTGACCTTTTGCCCCGCGCCCTTATCGTGCCGGGCAAAGAGGGGCAGAGATGCCAGGGGCTTGCCAGAAGCGCCATCCAGCGGGGAGCGGGCTTGCAGGTAGGCTTTGAGGGCTTGCATGGAACGCTGCGAGAAGCGCACAACCGCTTGCTTATCGCCTTTGCCGATGATGAGGGCGCGGCCTTCGTTCCAGTCCAGGTCGCCGCGCCGTAGACCGCAGGCTTCGTGTACCCGTAAGCCGGTATCCGCTAGGGTGAGCAGGAATGCCCGGTCGCGCAGCCAACGCAGCAGCTCGGCATCCTCCGCGCCGGTGGGGGAGGGGGCTTGGAGGAACGTCAGAACCGTCTCTATGGCTTCGCGTGGGAACTGCGGCAGGCGCTGACCGGCGCGGCGGGAACGCATTTTTACAATTTGGGCAATGCGCGGCAGGTTGGGGGATGTGAGCGCCTCGGCGGCGAGAAAGCGATAAAAGCCGACCGCTGCTTGCAGGTATAACTGCTCGGTGGCGGGGGAAAGGCTTTTGAGCGAGGCGGCAAACCAGCCGATGGCGTCTTCTTTCAAATCCGTCAGTGGGGTAGAGGTGGGGTCAATTTTGTTATTGACCAGGACGTTTTGAAAGGCTCGCATGGCAAAGGTGTAAGTATCTGAAGTGTTTTTGCTGCGGGCGGTTGCTACGGTTTGCAGGTATTTTTGGATGGCGTTTTGAATGGTCATGGTAAGTGGTAAGTGGGAAGTTATTGGTTTTATTAATTATACTTAAGTTAAGCATAAAAGGGAAGTATAGAAGTATAATGGCGGACATCCAACGAAGTTCAGGAGTCAGGCATGGAGATAGATACCCTTCTGAGACAGAACACCATTCGCTTCAAGATAAACGAAAAAGACAAGTCCGGGCTGGAATACGCCGGGAGCGGCTTTGTTGCCGAAGGCGGGCTGTTGCTCACCTGCTGGCATGTGTTGCAGAGCGCCAGGCAGGAGGCGGGCATTTACTTCTTCCGCTTTGACGAGGACGAGCCTTTGCGCCGCGCCCGGTTGCTATCCTCCGACCCGGATGCCGACCTGGCAAGCCTGGAAGCGGAAACGCCCCTGCCCACCGCCGGGCTGCCGATGGCGACCTGCGCGGGCTGCGCCGGGGAGTCGTTTAACACCTTTGGTTTTCCGGTCTATCTCGATAAAAACGGAAAACTACACGAACAAGGCGGGGTTTTTGAGAGCGGGAAGATTGAGGGGCAAGGCGCAGAGAATCATTTGCAAATCAGTTCCGATAAGATTACACACGGCTACAGCGGCGCGGCGCTGTTTTGCCCAACCAACGGCGGGGTTGTGGGGATGGTTAGTTCCGGCTCCAGAGCGCCCCTGTGGGAAAAAGGCGGGACGATTGCCTATGCCATCCCCAGCGAAACCCTGCAAAGGGTGCAGCCCCGCCTGCAACTGCGCCCCCGCCCCCCGCAAAGCCCCGTTTTTGGTGCCTTCTCCCACAAGCCACAAGAAGCGTATGTGCGGCGAGGCTTGGAGGCAGAAATTCTTGCCGAATTGGAAACAGGCAAAGGCGCGGTGATTGTGAGCGGGCGGGGCGGCTTGGGCAAGAGCGAAATGGCAAAGCAGCTCGGCGCCCAAAGCGGCAAGGCTATCCTGGTGGATGTTGGCGGGCAGGACCCGCTGGTCAGCCTGATGAGCGCCTGCCTGCCGATGCGGCAGGAAGCGAGGAGCATCTGGCCGAGGTGCATGCGAGGGAGGACGA
>DYNS01000548.1 GCA_020720965.1 Anaerolinea sp.
GAACCCAGCCCCACCCCCTAAACCATGAATCTCCCCTCCCGGCGGCGCTTATACTATCGCCAGCCTCAAACCAACCTATACCGGCTCTTTCTTTGGGCGGCGCTCATCCTGGCAGGGCTATGGCTCGTCTACGGCATAAACCGGGGCAGCGTGCAGCCCATGGGCGCAGCCACCCCCACCCCAACCCGCACCATGAACTCCTACCTGAGCGAGGCAGACACCCGCTTTTTAGCGGGCGACATCCCCGGCGCCATCAACGCCTACAAACGCGCCACCGCCCTGGAACCGCAAAACGTCTCCGCCTGGGCAAACCTCGCCCGAATCCAAACCTATTACTCCGCCCTGCAAAACACAGACGAAGAACAACGCCGCTACCTCACCGATGCACTCTACGCCATCAACCAGGCAAAAGCCCTCGCCCCCGACGACAGCCTCGTCATTGCCATCCGCGCCCTGGTACTGGACTGGAACTCCAACCCCACCATCGCCGCAGAACGCTCCCCCGACCTGCTGGCAGAAGCCGAACAAGAAGCCGTCCGCGCCGTACAGTTAGACAACACCAACATCCTGGGGCTGGTCGTCTACGCCGAAATTCTCATAGACCAGTTAAAACTCACCCAAGCCGGTCAATACCTGCAACAAGCCTTCGAGCGCGGCGAAGAGACCATGGACCTGCACCGCGTCAACGCCTACTATCTCGAATCGCAAGGACAATACAGCGCCGCCATCGAAGAATACGACCGCGCCATCACCCTCGCCCCCAACCTCACCTTTTTATACCTGCGTGCCGGGGCAAACTACCGCCAACTCGCATTCATCAGCCCGGTGGAAGCCCAACAGGAACAGTTATACGAAAAATCTCTGGAATACTTCGCCAAAGCCGCCGGAATCAACGAACAGCTCGGTATCAAAAACCCCACCCCCTACCTCTCCATCGCCAAAACCTACTCCCAAACCGGAGATTACCTCGCCGCCTCCCTCAACGTCCAAAAAGCGCTGGAATACGAACCCTCCAACCCGGATGTGTACGGGCAGTTGGGCATCGTCTACCAAAAATCCCGCAACTACGAAGGTGCCATCCCCGCCTTCAAATGCGCCACCTACGGCTGTGATGCCGAAGAAAGCTGCATCGCCCGCTACGGACGCGCCTGCGACCCAGACTTTGGCGAAAGCGGCATCGCCATCTCCGGGCAGGCAATCTCCAACAACACCGTCATCTACTACTTCAGTTACGTCTCCATGCTCGCCGCCCTCAGCCGCCCCCAGCAAAACTACTGCCCCCTGGCGCGAGAAGTCATGGCAGATATTCGCAGCGCCGGTTTTGGCGGCGACAGCCTGGTAAGCCAGATTTTGGCAGAAAACGAAAACATCTGTCAGATTGTGGATGCCGGAGGACCCCTCGCCCTCCGCACCGCCACCGCCACCCCGCCCCCCGACCTGGAAACTGCCCCCACCCCCTCAGCAAC
>DYNS01000225.1 GCA_020720965.1 Anaerolinea sp.
GGGGTGGGCAGGGCGGCTTCGCAGGCGGCGAGGAGGGCGCGTCCGTGCCCCAGGCGGCGATATTCCGGCAGAACGCCGAGGGTGGCAATCCAGGAGAATCCTTCGGAGATGCGAGGGTCTCCGGCGATGAATCCGACCATTTTGCCGCTTTCCACGCTTTTGAGCCGAATAACACCCGAATAGGTGAGGACGGCGATTAAATCCAGCAGGGGCCAGGCATCCTGGGGAAAGCAGACCTTCTCCAGGTGTTGCAGGGCGCTGAGGTCGAACAGGTTGGCGGGTTGGATGGGCATGGGCTTTTAAGAGTCAAAGTCTCCCGGGGAGGGAGACTTTGATTTTACCTTACGTTGCCAGCGATTTTGGTTTACTTCTTCTGGACGAAGTTCTCCAACAAGCTGGTAAATTCCATGGGGAAGATGTACTTGGTAGATGCCCCTGCGCCGATGGTTTTAAGGGTTTCAAAGTATTGCAGGGTCATGGTTTTTTGGTCAATTTGCTGGGCGGCGGCAGAGATGGTGGCAAGCGCCTGGGCAAAACCTTCGGCATGAAGGTACTGGGCGGCGCGTTGCCCTTCGGCTTCCAGAATGGCGGCTTGTTTTTGCCCTTCGGCTTTGAGGATGGCGGCTTGTTTTTCGCCTTCGGCTACGTTGATGGCGGCTTCGCGCGTACCGGTGGATTCGGTCACGTTGGCGCGGCGGATGCGCTCGGCAGACATTTGTTTGTTCATCGACTCTTGAATTTCACGCGGGGGAATAATCTCGCGGATTTCCACATTGGTCACTTTCACGCCCCAACGCTCGGTCACTTCGTCCAACTTGGTTCGCAGGGTGATGTTGATATGCTCGCGCTGCGAGAGGACATCATCCAGGCTGATGCCGCCGATGACGGCGCGCAGGGTGGTGGTTGCCATGCCCTGTGCAGCCAGTTCAAAGTTGCCCACTTGTAAAACCGACATGGTGGGGTCTAGCACTTTGTAGTACCAGATGAAATCCACCTGAATCCCGGCGTTATCGCGGGTAATGGCGGTTTGGTGCGGAATTTCGCGCACCTGTTCGCGCAGGTCGGTCTTTACAGCCCGGTCTATAAACGGCAGAAGGAAAACAATACCGGGTCCTTTGGTGCCAACACAGCGCCCCAGCCGAAAGACAACCATGCGTTGATATTCCGGCACAATGCGTATCATGTTGGCGACTACGGCAACCACAATGACAAGCAGGATGCCAACAACACAAAACAGTGAAAGTACAGCAGCGTCCATTTTTCTCCTTTATTCTTGTATCGCTTCGACAATCAGAATGAACCCATCGCGGGCAAGAATGCGGACGGGAGTTCCCTCCGCGATTGCTTCTTTACTGCGGGCAGACCACAACTCGCCCCCGGCTTGCACCGTGCCATCTTCCTTTACCCGGCTGCGGGCTTCCCCCACCTGCCCCACCAGGGAATTGGGGTCGTTGGCTTGGGGTTTTTGCATGGCGGCAAGGGTTCGCTCGGTGAGCAACCACAGCAGCCCGCCAAATAGAACAGAGACAACCAACGCCAGCAGGGGATTCACGCCAAAGGGGTTGCCCGCCTCGCCCCGAAACAACAGGCTGGAGCCGAGAGCCGTCAGCGCCGCTGTCAGCGCCAAAAGCCCCAAACGCCATTCCTTCTTTGCCAACGCCAGTAAAAATGGGAAGACCGCCAAAATAATCAGAATCGCTGCCCAAAGGTTGACCCCCACATGGTAGCCCAGGTATGCCGCCGCGCCCAAAGCCAAAAAGGCGGCGCTCTCAAACAAACCTGTGCCGGGCGTAAGCAAACCAATCAGCCCCGCAAACACCCCCAAAACAAGGAGCATATACGCAATATTTGGGTTAAAAAGGGTATCCATTGTTCCTCCAAGTCAGAATCATTATACAACAGCAAACAAAGCCATATACGCCCACCCGCCAAAAAGAGTTTCATGCGGACGGGTATAATACGGCGTTGCCTGCCAAAACTCGGCGCAAAAAACTGCCTCTCACAAGGAGTGAACGTGAACTTTCAAAAAATATGTATTCTTGGGTTGGGTTACATTGGGCTTCCCACCGCCAGCCAATTTGCCGCGCACGGCATTCAGGTCAGAGGGGTGGATGTAAACCCACAAGTCATTGAGACCCTGCAAGCCGGTAAACTCCACATTCACGAACCCGGCTTGGGCGAGGCGGTACGCCTCGCAACCCAAAGCGGGATGCTTACCGTGTCTCACACCCCTCAAGAAGCCGATGCCTTCCTCATCGCCGTCCCCACCCCCTTCTTTGCAGAAGAAACCGGCGAATATAACGGTCAGCCCTACAAAAAGGCGGATATGCGTGCCGTTGCCTCGGCAGCGCGGGCAATTGTGCCGTTTTTACGCCACGGCAACCTGGTCGTTTTAGAATCCACCTCCCCGCCGCGCACCACAACCGACCTGCTTCTCCCCATTCTGGAAGAATCCGGTCTTAAAGCCGGTGTGGATTTTTACGTTGCCTACTCGCCAGAGCGGGTTCTACCCGGTCAGATTCTGCGGGAACTGGTGGAAAATGCCCGCGTCATCGGCGGCATTGACCCTGCCTCGGCGCAGGCGGGCGCAGACCTGTACGCCGCCTTTGTGCGCGGAGAAATCCTGCAAACCGATGCCACTACCGCCGAAATGGTGAAGTTGATGGAAAACACCTACCGCGATGTGAACATCGCCATCGCCAACGAATTTTCCCGGCTCGCCGAGCGCTTTGGGGTGAATGTATGGGAAGCGATTGGGCTGGCAAACCTGCATCCGCGTGTCAAGATTCTGCGTCCCGGTCCGGGGGTTGGCGGGCACTGCATCAGCGTAGACCCCTGGTTTTTTGTCGAATCCGCCCCGGAATTGAGCAAACTCATTCTCGCCGCCCGGCAGGTAAACGATTCGCAACCCCATTTGGTGGTGCAGAAGGCAAAAATCGCCGCCGGTAAAAGCCTTTCCGGTGTACGGGTCGCCGCCCTGGGCTTGGCATACAAACCAGACGTGGACGACCTGCGCGAAAGCCCCGCCGCCGAGGTGGTACACCTGTTGCAGGCGGAAGGAGCGCAGGTAAAAGCCTACGAGCCGTTCAAGCCCCAGGCAGGCTTGCCAGGGATTGAGCAGACCCTCAGCCTGCAAGAAGCGGTGGCAGAAGCAGACCTGATTCTCCTGTTGGTGGAACATACCCAATTCCGCACCCTGCCTCCAGAGCAGTTAGCCGCCCTCACCCCCGCCCGCCAGGTAGTGGATGCAGTCGGCGCGTGGAACGGGGAGGAGTGGCACCGGGCTGGTTTTCAGGTGCATCTTTTGGGGGTGGGCTAAGGGCAAAACCAGCCCCCACCCGCTAACAGGAATGGTAGGAATGGCGAGTGGTGATTGTTGTATAATGAAACCGTGAAGAACTTCCTGCATACTTTTTTCGTTTTTGTCTTGCTTTTTGGGCTTGGCGGCGTAAACTACGGCACAGCCCAGGCACAGCAAGGCACAGGCTCGCAATATTTTGCCGATACCGGGCATCATGTCAGCGGGGAGTTTTTGTATTATTACCAGAGCGTTCCCAATGCAAATGTCATTTTTGGTTACCCCATCACCGAGCAGTTTACCGATGAAGTGAGCGGGCGGCTGATTCAATATTTTGAGCGGGTGCGGTTTGAATACCAACCGGAAAGGGCTGCCGGTCAGCGGGTGCAGCTTTCTCCGCTGGGAGATTATGTCCAGCAACGGGCAGGCACATCCGCTTCTTTGGACGTATACACCCCGGTCGGCTGCCGATTTTACGCGGCAAGCGGCTATTCGGTTTGCTACGCTTTTTTGGAATATTTTGACAAAAATGGCGGCGAAGCCATTTTTGGAATGCCCAAGTCTTCTTTTGTGTTCTATAACGGGCGGATTGTGCAGTATTTTGAACGCGCCCGGATGGAATGGTATCCCGAATACCCGGAAGGTCAGCGGGTGGTGCTGGCGGAGTTGGGCAAAATCTACTTCGATTTGGTTCCCGAAGACCCAACTCTGTTGCAAGCCGTAAAGCCAGATAACTACCAGGGCGGGGTTCTTTCCATCAATGCGCGGGTTTTCACCTGGAAGGCTGTAACCCAACTGAATGATGAGCAGACCGTATACGTGGTGGTGCAAGACCAAACCCTTAGCCCGGTGCAAGGCGCAACCGTTATTGTAACGGTGGAATGGGTGAACGGCGGTTCGCAGAGCATCGCTCAATCTACCAATGCGTTTGGGGTGGTGACAGTTCCGCTTTTGGTGCAATCTCAGCCGCACGGCAGTTTGATTAACGTGCGGGTGGAGGTGCTATACAGCGGCGGCTTAAGCAGCACAGCGGTAACATCTTTTCGGGTTTGGCAGTAACCCAGGAACGGATTAAAACAAAAAAGCGGGAGTGTCTCCCGCTTTTTTGTTTGCCTACGCCCGGTAAATGGCAAGCAAGTCGGAAAGGATGGCGTAGCCGGTGGCAAGCCTGCCCGCGCCAGGTCCGATAAGAGTCACATCTCCCAACAGGGCGGTGGAGAAGGTGATGGCGTTGGTAGCGCCGCCGACCGAGGCAAGCGGGTGTGCCTGCGGCAGACGGGTGGGGCGGACGCTGGCGAGGATTTCACCGGCGGGGGTTTTCTCCAGACTGGCGATTAATTTCCAGCGCTCCCCGGCAGCCTGGGCGGATTGAATATCCGCCGGGGTGAGCCGGGTGATGCCCTCGCGCTGTATCTGTGACAGGGTGAGCGAAGCGCCCATGAGGACATTGGCGAGGATGACAACCTTACCGGCAGCATCATAGCCTTCCACATCCCCGGTGGGGTCGGCTTCGGCGTAGCCTTTTTGTTGGGCTCCGGCAAGGGCTTCGGCATAGGGTGCGCCTGTTTCCATTTGGCTGAGGATGTAATTGGTTGTGCCATTAAGGATACCCTGAATTTTGAAAACACCCGCCCCGGCAAGCAGTTCACCACCCAGCTGCATGGAAGGCGTACCGCTCATCACTGTGCCTTCTATGCCCAGTTTTAATCCCTTTTGCTGCGCCAGGGCTTGCAAGGCGGGGTAATGCAGGGCAACCGGTCCCTTGTTGGTGGTGATGACGTGCATTCCCTCTTGCAGCGCCAGGCGAACGTGACCGGTAGCGGGTTCACCGGTTTGCAAGTCGGTATAGCTGAGTTCCACCAGCACATCTGCGCCACTTTGGCGGATGGTTTCTTCGGCGCTCCAGCCGCGCGCCTGGGCGGGAAGATTTTCCAGGC
>DYNS01000549.1 GCA_020720965.1 Anaerolinea sp.
CCAGCGAAAGTGGCGTGAACGACTTGGCGGCTCCATCAAAACGACTGCGATCCCCAGTGGAGACTGGGCAGAGCAGGAATGGGGCCGCGCCCCCCTTGGCGATGCCAGGCTGGTGGAGCGGCTTGTCACCCTGGGGCGGGATCGTTACGCCAAGCCGCAGGCAAGTATTCCGCAAACCTGCGGCAGCAGGGCAAAAACAAAAGCCGCCTATCGTTTTTTTGATCATAAAAAGGCCACCTTGCAAAATATACTTCAACCTCATATCGAATCAACGACCAGGCGAGTTGCTGACGAGAAGATCGTGCTGGCCCTTCAGGACAGTAGCAGCCTGAATTACAGCGCTCATCCGGCAACCGAGAACCTCGGGCCCATCGGCAGCAGGCCCGAAGGGATTGTCGGCCTGATGCTGCACGCCACCCTGGCCGTCAATCCGGCAGGTACTCCTTTAGGCATTATTGATGCCCAGTGCTGGGCCAGAAAGCCCGAAGAATATGGCAAAAAGGCAAAACGGCATTCCCTTCCCATCGAAGAGAAGGAGAGCAATAAATGGTTGAAAAGTTTCAACGCGGCTGCCAAGATTGCCAAATCATGCCCGAAGACAACGGTGGTCAGTGTTGGCGACCGGGAAGCAGATATTTATGAGCTGTTTTCCCTGGCCGAGAAAACGCCAAACGCCCCGTTGCTGCTGGTCCGCGCCCATCATGACCGTAAGCTGGCGGCGGAACAGGGGCATCTGCTCGAACGACTGAGCCAATGTCCGGAGGCCGGAATCCAGGAGATTCTCATCCCCCGCAGAGGATCTCGCCCTGCTCGCACGGCACAGCTTTCGGTGCGTTACAGCAAGGTCACACTGGCCGCCCCCCAAAAAAACACTAATGGGAAGCCGCTTTCCATCTGGGCGATTCTGGCTACCGAAGAAAATGCGCCCGAGGGACTTGAACCGCTTGAGTGGGTCTTGCTGACCACGGCCCCTACCGAGAATTTTGAGGATGCCTGCGAACGACTTGCCTGGTATGCAAAGCGGTGGAATATCGAGATATTTTTCCGCACCCTGAAAAGCGGCTGCCTGATAGAAAACAGACAACTGGGCAGTGCCAACCGCCTGGAAGCGTGCCTGGCCATTGATATGGTTGTGGCCTGGCGGCTTTTACATCTCACCAAACTTGGCCGCGAAACCCCCGTCGTCCCTTGCTCCGTCTATTTTGAAGAGGCGGAGTGGAAGGCGCTCGTAGCCTTTGTCACCAAAAATCCAAATCCGCCGCTAAAGCCTCCAACCCTGCGGGAAGCCACCCGCATGGTTGGTGTTCTCGGTGGCTTTCTGGCCAGAAAGAGCGACGGAGAACCAGGAACCCAAACGCTGTGGCTGGGCCTGCAACGACTCGACGACATCACCGAAATGTGGAAGGTCATGAGGGCCATTCTCGGCTACCCACCTCCTGCGTCCCATAAATCCGGTGTCC
>DYNS01000550.1 GCA_020720965.1 Anaerolinea sp.
CTGGGTTCGGCCTGGGTACTGAAAGGTGAGATTTTCAAAACACAGGCCGCTTTTCAGTGGGGCTGGCACAGGCAGCGGGTTGGGCGGAGATTGGATGGCCGGTTGTAAATCGAGGAAGCGGTAGAGATTGGTCAGGAAGAGGTTATCTTCATATAGGCCGGCCAGGGCTTTGAGCAGGCTTTGCAGGAAATTAAGTCCATTTTGAAAACCGAGGAAATAGACCAGCACATCGCCGAGCGAGAGCATCCCGTTCAGGGCGCGCCAGGCCAGCCAGGCTAAAGCCCCAAACAAGGCCAGCGTGACCAGGGTTTGGGCCAACAGTTCCGAACGCACGCGGCGCGCACCCAGGGCGAGTTTTCCCTCACGGATTTCGGTGCGCAACTGGCGGTAACGTTCCTTAAATAGGCCGCCCAAATCAAACAGGCGCACTTCCTTGGCAAAAGGAACATCGACCAGCACGCTGTGATAGAAATTCGAGCGGCGTTCTTTTTCGGTCTGGGTTTTATCGAGGGTGTACAGGCGCTTGGAGTGCATCATGCGCAGGACGATGCCCGGCAAACCCACCAGCATCAGCAGGGCGGCCATCCAGCCGCCAAAGGAGATGAGCAGGGCAAGGATGCCGAGCAGCGAGATGCCATTTTGGGCCAGTTGAATCAGACCGTTGACGATTTTGGTTGGGCGGAAGGGGGCTTCTTTTTGGGCGCGGTGCAGGGTGTCGTAGTAGGACGGGTCTTCATAGTAGCGCAGGTCAACCGCGATGGATTGGTCGTGCAGGATGTTGGCAATTGCATCGGTGACGTGCAGGGATTGGGCTTCGGCGGCGTATTCGCCCAGGGCGCGCGCCAGGGACGAGAACAGGGTCACGGCTCCGGCCAGGAGTATCCAGCCCAGGGCTTGCTGAAAGACGGCGCTTTTATCGGGCGCGGCCAGGTTTTCGGTAACAAAATCGACCACCAATTTGACGATGTAGAGCACAGCCAGGGGCAGCAGGCCTTGCAGCAGGACGAGAGCGGCATTGACCACTGTCCAGCGCGCGGCGATGCGCCAGACCATGCCCAGGGCGCGAGCCAGGTTGCGGACAATTTGCAGGGGGCGGTAACGGGGCAAGTGTTGGAAGTTCATGATGGAGTGCTTGAGTGAATTTCATCTCGAATTTTTTCTGCGAGAAGCGGGTTTGCCAGTTTTTCTATGCCTAATGCAGGCAGGAGCCGGTAAACATTAAATAAGGGATGATTGGGGTCTGTTTCGATGGATTCTCTAACCTGTCCGGGGTCGAGATGGCAGAAGTTGCCGCCAGAATCAAGCCATTCTTTGGTAACTCCAGAAATCAGCGGCACGAGTTCTTGCTGCAAGAGTGTGCTCATTCTTTTGCGGCTTGCCTCAACCGCCGGGTCGGCTTTATTTTTCTCCCAGCAGGTTTCGGGCGGCAGGATGTCGCGCATGGCTTGGCGAAAAACC
>DYNS01000226.1 GCA_020720965.1 Anaerolinea sp.
CAGCAAACTGTGGTTCAACGTTCCCAGGCCCGCCCGCGCCACCACCCACACGGGCGCGCCGATCTTCCGAACAAGGTCCGCCACCACCCAGCGGCCGCCGAGCGGCACCAAAACGCCGCCCACCCCCTCCTGCTCACCGCCGCAAGCGTCACCTACGCCTCGCTCACCTCCGCGCCCCAGGGCGGGATGGTGTACACAGACGACCGCTCTCCCATCGAATGGGTGACAAACAGCCTGGTGCTCAACTTCATTTTGGGCGGCGGCGTGGAGATTTTACAATGAAACTTTCCCCTGCCTCCCTCCTCACCGGGCTTGTCACCCTGCTCACCCCTCTCACCCTGCTGATGTTGGGCGTGCGCCTGCTCCTGACCCCCCTCTTCCCCGCCATAGAATATCAGATGCCCGGCTTCCCTCCCGATTCGTATGGCTTTAGCCAGCAAGACCGCCTCACCTGGGCGCAACCTTCCATCCTTTACCTCGTCAACGACCAGCCCCTCTCCTATTTGGCAGACCTGCGCCTGGCAGATGGCTCTCCGCTGTATAACGAGCGCGAATTGAGCCACATGCAGGATGTAAAAAATGTGGTGCAAACTCTCTTGCGGGTTTGGTATCTTCACCTGGCGGGGCTAATGGGTTTGGCGCTGTGGGCGGGGCGCACAGGGCAAAAACAGGCAATCCTGCGCGGGCTGTCTCAGGGCGGGTTCTTAACGGTGGCTCTGCTGCTCGGCTTGGGCGCTTTTGCCGCCATCTCGTTTTGGGAATTTTTTGCCTGGTTCCACAGCCTGTTCTTTGCCGGGGATACCTGGCTTTTCTCCTACTCCGATAGTCTCATCCGGCTCTTTCCGCTGCGCTTCTGGCAGGATGCGGTTCTCTACCTGGTGGGCTTTGCTCTTTTAAGCGGTTTGGCGCTGGGGTGGGGAATGAAGCAATCGGTCAAATATTAAACCCTAACAGTGGTGCGCCTGCGCCTGCCCCGGCAGAACGTATCTCTCGGCGTTGCCCCTGCCCTCCGCAAGCAGTTTGCCCTGCCCGCGCAACTCCGCCAACAGCCGGGTGACAGTGGCGCGGGTCACCCCTACCGCCGAAGCCAGTTGAGCATGAGTCAGGCGCACATTAATCAAAATACCGGCGGGGTGCGGCTCTCCAAACTGCTCTGCCAGCAGGGAGAGAATGCCCATCACCCGCCTCTCCAGGGAGGGGCGGGCTTGCATGGCAGCCCAGGCTTCCATTTGTTGCAGGCGCAGGCGCAGCAAACCGGCAAAGCCGGGCGTTTGGGCGGCTTCTTCCCAGGCTTGCCACGAGACGAGAGCCTCGGTATGCGCCAAAATCTGAATATCGCATTCGTCTTGGGGGTGCGCCACCAACATTTGCCCCGCGCCGGTAAGCCCCAACAAAACCGCTGCACCGTCAGAGTGAATCATTTGGGTAGACAAAATACCTTCCAAAACGGTCAGCGCCGCGCCGGGGGGCAAAAAAAGCGGGTCGCCGCGCCGCAGCCGCCGCACCGTGCCAGGGGCAGGCAGGCGATTTTGCAAGGCGCGGAGAATTTCGGAGGCGGGGCAAGCCGCCGAAAAAACCCGGCAAGCCCCCGCCCGCTGCGCCGCCTGCGCCAGGTGAGGGTCATCCGTTTGCAGGCAGGCATACCATTCCCCTGCCCAGCCCGCAGGCGGCAGGTCTTCCAGGGATGCCGCCGCTACGAGGGTGAGAACTTGGGGAAGGGAGGCTGCCCCAAAACGGGAG
Organism: Anaerolinea sp.; assembly: GCA_020720965.1. Lineage (GTDB taxonomy): Bacteria > Chloroflexota > Anaerolineae > Anaerolineales > Villigracilaceae > UBA5195. The sequence continues at coordinate 1,741 of DYNS01000226.1, forward strand.
CCAGGCGCAAGTTGCAGGTGAAAACCGGCGCGAAGCAAGGCAAGCAGCAGAGGGGTGGACGAGTCCCAGGTTCCGGTCAGTTGAAGGGTTGGCAAGGTTTTCCTCGGTTATGTGCGTTTTTTGGTGCAAAATGTGTATCATTTCGCACATCTTTTGTTTTGATAATGAAATACAATTTCATTATCAAAATTATACAGGAGATGCGCTATGAAAATGAAGTTTCTTTTTGTGTTTTTGGGGTTGGCGTTGGCTGCCTGCGCCGCCCCGGCTGCCCCCACCCCCGCCCCAACCGGCGTTTTGCAGGTGACAGTGAGCATTTTGCCCCAACAATATTTTGTGGAGCGGATTGGCGGTGAATTTGTGCAGGTGAGTGTGATGGTGCTGCCCGGCGAAAGCCCCGCAACCTACGAGCCAAAGCCGGAGCAGATGACCTCGCTGGCGAGGGCGGATGTGTATATGAGCATTGGCGTTCCTTTTGAAAAAGCCTGGCTGGAAAAGTTCCGCGCCGCAAACCCGCAGATGGTGATGGTGGATACCACCGCCGGAATTGAACGCCGCGCCACCCCAGACGGGGGCTTTGACCCGCACATTTGGCTTTCGCCTTCGCTGGTGAAGGTGCAGGCGCAGACGGTGTACCAGGCTTTGGCAACCCAAGACCCGGCGCACGCCCAAGCCTACCAGACCAACCTGGAGGCTTTTCTGAAAGATATTGATGCGCTGGACGCGGAAATTAAGGCAACCCTGGCGCAAACCCAGACCAAAAAGTTTATTGTGTTTCACCCGGCTTGGGGTTATTTTGCCCGCGATTATGGCTTGGAGATGATTCCGATTGAAGTGGGCGGGCAGGAGCCAAGCGCCCAGGAGCTGGCGACGCTGGTGGAGCGCGCCAAAGCGGAGAATATTCGGGTGGTTTTTGTGCAGCCAGAGTTTAGCCAGGAGGATGCTCAGACCATTGCCACCGAAATTGGCGGGGAAACGCTTTCGGTTGGTTCGCTTGCCCCCAACTGGCTGGAGAATTTGCAAAACGTAGCGGATACTTTTGCAGCAGTATTAAACGATTAAAATCTAAGGGTGTTTGCCCTGAGGTACGCTTCCGTAGGATGGCAAACGCCGTCCTACGGTTTTTGTGCGATTTTTGTAAAGGATGCTTATGCAAAATTCCGATTCCCTTCTTTCCATCCGTCACCTGACGGCAGGTTATGAAAACGATATGATTCTGGACGATGTGAGCCTGGAAATCTTCGCCGGTGATTTTATTGGGCTGATTGGTCCCAACGGCGGGGGAAAATCTACCCTGCTGAAAGTAATTCTGGGGCTTCTGCCCCCCCTGCGCGGCGAAATCCGCGTGATGGGGCAGGATGTGAGACAGGGGCGCAAGCACATCGGCTATGTTCCCCAATTTGTAGAGGCAGACCGGGCTTTCCCCGTCTCGGTGTGGGATACGGTGCGGATGGGTTTGCTCAACGGTTGGCGGCTCTTCGAGCGGCTTTCCGCCGCCGAAACGGAGCGGGTGCAGGCTGCCTTAGAACAGGTGGATATGCTGCCCCTGCGTAACAAGCCCATGGGCGAGCTTTCTGGCGGGCAAAGGCAGAGGGTTTTCATTGCCCGCGCCCTGGTATCAGACCCCAAAATCCTGCTGTTGGACGAACCAACCGCCTCGGTGGACCCCAATGTAACCAAAGACCTGTACGAACTCTTTCGGCAGCTGAATCAACGCATGGCAATTTTGCTGGTCTCGCACGATATGATGGCAGTCTCCTCGTTTACCAAAACAATTGCCTGCCTCAACCGCAAACTGGTGTACCACAACAGCAAAGAACTCACCGCCGAAATGTTGGACAGCGTGTATGGCTGCCCGGTAGACTTAATTGCACACGGCGTGCCGCACCGCGTTTTACCCGCCCATTCGGAGCATTCTCATGGATAACTTCTACCAAGCCCTGCAATTCGACTTCATGCGTAACGCCCTGCTCGCGGGCGTGTTGGTCAGTTTGGCGGCGGGCATCGTGGGGGTGTATGTCGTCCTCAACCGCGTCACCATCCTCAGCGGCGGCATCGCACATGCCGCCTATGGCGGGGTGGGCATGGCATACTACTTCGGGTTCGACCCTCTCCTGGGCGGGATTATTTTTAGCCTGCTCGCCTCGCTGTTGATGACAATGGTACAAAGGCAGGCAAAACAGCGCACCGACATGCTCATTGGGGTCATGTGGGCGGTTGGCATGGCAGTCGGCATCGTCTTTGTAGATAAATCCCCCGGCTACAAAGTGGATTTGATGAGTTACCTCTTTGGCAGCCTGCTGGCAGTTTCGCCGCGAGAAATCCTCATCATCCTGATTTTAGACATCATCGTCCTGCTGACAGTCTTCGCCCTGTACCGCAGCCTGCTCGCCATCTCTTACGATGAAACCTTCGCCACCGTGCGCGGGGTTCCGGTACAGGTCATTTCCCTCATCCTCACCGCCCTCATCGCCCTCACAGTTGTGATGATGATGCGAGTCGTGGGACTCATCCTCGTCATTGCCCTGCTCACCCTCCCGGCAGCAATCGCCAACCTTTTTGCGCGGGACATGCGTCAGATGATGGCATTGGCAAGCGGGTTGGGTGTCCTTTTCACCGTCAGCGGGTTATGGCTCTCGTACAGTTACAACCTCACCTCCGGCGCAACCATCATCCTGGTCGCCGCAAGCGTCTACCTTGTCGCCTTACTGCTCAAACGCTGGCTGCGCTAAAAACCCCATGCAAACCACCCTACTCCTCCTGGACATTCAGAAAGACTACTTCCCCGGCGGCAAAATGGAACTGGTCGGCGCAGAAGCCGCCGCCCGCCAAGCCTACGCCCTGCTGCAATGCTTCCGCGAGCGGGGCGGCAGGCACATTCACATCCAGCACCTTTCCCCGCCCGGCGCAAATTTCTTAATCCCCGGCGAGCGGGGCGCAGATATTCACGACCTGGCGGCGCATTTTGAAGGCGAGCCCATCCTCTACAAACATAGCCCCAACGCCTTTCACCAAACCGATTTGCTGGCAACCCTGCGCGAATGGGGTACAGAACGGCTCATCCTGTGCGGCATGATGACTCACCTCAGCGTAGACTCCACCCTGCGCGCCGCACACGCCCTGGGCTTTAGCGCCCTCATCGCGGCAGATGCCTGCGCGACTCGTGCCCTCACCTTTGGCGGCGTTCACATCCCCGCCGGGCAGGTGCAGGCGGCAAGCCTGGCGGCGTTTGAATCGTTTGGCAAGGTAAAAACGGTGGAACAAATTTTTAGCCTGCTGGCAGCCGAAGAAGTCTCTGCCCTGGCAAAGGAGAAAAAATGAAAATTGTCGTTTTTGGCACGGGCGGAGTAGGCGGTTATTTTGGCGGGCGGCTGGCGCAACAAGGGCACGATGTCACCTTTTTAGCGAGGGGCGCACACCTGCAAGCCATTTTGCAAAAGGGTTTAACCGTTCAAT
>DYNS01000551.1 GCA_020720965.1 Anaerolinea sp.
GCCACTTCGACGCCCACGCCTACCGCACCGAAGACTACGAAGGCGTGAAGGACTTTGCGCGCGGCTGCATGAAGACCTACCTCATCCTGAAAGAAAAAGCCGCCCAGTTCAATGCGGACCCCGAAATTCAATCCATTCTGGCGGAAATCAACGCCGATGATGGCAGCATGACCCCCTACTTCGGCAAATACTCCGCCGAAAAAGCCGCCGCACTCAAAGCCCAACCCTTCGACCGCGCCGCCATCTCTCAACGCGGATTGAAGTATGAACACCTCGACCAGCTGACGATTGAGATTCTGACGGGCGTGAGATAAAGTGTCAGGTTTTCAGGTGTCAGGTATCAGGGCAAACCTGACGCCTGACGCCTGACACAGGAGAACCTATTATGTACTTCCTCGGCATAGATATTTCTACCACCGCCACCAAAGCCCTGCTCATGAACTCCGCCGGGCGGGTGTTGGCGGTTGCAACCCGTGAATATCCCTACGAAACCCCTCAGCCCCTCTGGAGCGAACAACACCCCGACCTGTGGTGGGATGCCACCCAGCAAGCCATCCGCGCTGTACTGCAAGAATCGGGGGTAGAGCCTGCTCTGGTGGGCGGGGTTGGTTTAACCGGGCAAATGCACGGTCTGGTACTGCTTAACGAGGCGGGCAAAGCCCTGCGCCCCGCCATCCTTTGGAACGACCAGCGCACCGGGGCGCAGTGTGACGAAATTCACCGCCGCATGGGGCGGGAGAAGTTCATCCAGATAACCGGCAACGCCGCCCTCACCGGCTTCACCGCGCCCAAAATTTTGTGGGTGGCGCAAAACGAGCCGGAGACCTACGCCCAAACCGCCCACATTCTCTTGCCCAAGGATTTTGTGCGCCTGCGTCTGACAGGCGACTTTGCCATGGACATGGCAGACGCAGCGGGAACAGTTCTGCTGGATTTGAAGCGCCGCGCCTGGAGCGAGGAAGTTCTCTCTGCCCTGCAAATTCCCCGCGCCTGGCTGCCCACCCTCTACGAAGGGACTCAAATCACCGGCTATATCACTCCCGCAGCGGCGGCGCTGACCGGGCTGCAAGCGGGAACGCCGGTAATGGCGGGCGGCGGCGACCAGGCAGCGGGGGCGGTGGGGATGGGTGTCGTCACGCCTGGCATCATCGGGCTGACGCTTGGCACTTCCGGGGTGGTGTTTGCCACAACCCCAGGCGCGTTCATCGAACCCGAAGGGCGGCTACACGCTTTTTGCCATTCCGCGCCCGGCAAGTGGCATCTCATGGGCGTGATGCTCTCGGCGGCGGGCAGTCTGCGCTGGCACCGCGACACTTTTGCCCCGCACCTTTCTTTTGACGAGATACTAACCCCAGCGGCGGAAATTGCCCCCGGCGCAGAGGGACTACTGTTTTTGCCCTATCTCACCGGGGAGCGCACCCCGCACCCCAACCCCCTGGCTCGCGGAGCCTTTG
>DYNS01000552.1 GCA_020720965.1 Anaerolinea sp.
AAGTGGGAAGTGGGAAGTGGGAAGTGGGAAGTGGGAAGTGGGAAGATTATAGCATTCGATAGGAGGCGGGGAGGCAGAAATGCCGCTCATCCCCGCCCCTTCCCCCGGTGGGGGAAGGGAGAAAAAAGCCTTGCCTTCATCTCTTGCCCTACCTCCGGCGGGGGAGGGGAGGAAAAAGCCCCTCTCCCGGTGGGAGAGGGGTGGGGGGGAGGGTAAGGGCGCGAAGGAAGACGGCGACCATGTTCTCCAGGTTGATTTCTTCCGAGACGATGCGGTAGGACTCGGTTCCCATGCGGCGCAGGCGGGGCAGGTCTGAGAGGGCTTCTTGCAGGGTTTGTTGCAGGGCGTTGTCGTCTCCGGGGGGTATTTGCCAGCCGTTTTGAGGGCGGACGAGGTCGTCCTGGGTTCCGTCTCCCTGGGCAACAATAACGGGCAAAGCGTAGGTCATGGCTTCTTGCACGGCTAATCCGCCAGTGCCGGGCAGAACGAAGAGGTCGGCAGCGCGGAAGAGGGCGGCGAGGGATTCGCCTTGTTGCGCGCCCCAAAATTGAGCGGCAGGGTAGAGGTGGGCGGCGAGAGATTCGAGCGCGGGGCGGAGGCTGCCCTCGCCTACGATGTGCAGACGAGGCTGAAGGTGAGGCGGCAGCGCGGCGCAGACTTGCAGCAGGGCGGCGATTCTTTTTCGGGGTTGGATGCGCCCCACGAAGAGGACAACCGGCTTGGGGTTGGGGGTTTGGTCGGCGCGAAGGGGCGGGGGTTGAACCGGTTTGGCGGCGACCGCGTTGGGGGCTACAAATATGCGCGAAGACGGAAATCCCTCCCGCGCGTATTCTTCTGCGCCGCGCTGACTGTAGGCGATGAGGGCATCGAACTGGAGGAGAAAGGCGCGGCGCAGGGGGTGCAGGATTCCCCGCGTTTTGGGCGCTCCCAAACCCCAACCGAGGACGGGGCGGCGGCGCTTTTTCATCCAGGCGATGGCGGCGGGGCTGGAAAGGTAACGGAAGTTGGCTTCCAGAATGAGGGCGGCGGGGTTTTGGGTTTGCAGCCAGGGGAGAATGCCTTGCTGATAACAAAAGTAAAGCGGATGCTGGGGCTGAAGGATGTGCAGGTTGCGGGCGGGGGTAAGGTGGGCGGTTTGGAGGGTTGAGGCGGTGAGGATGGATTCTTGAGGCAGGGGTTGCCCGGCAAAGACGGATAAGCCCCCGGCGCTGGCGGCGGCGAGGGCTTCTACGAAGGGGACGCGGTAGGTGGGCAGGACGCGCTGAAGGAGGGCGAGGGGTGGCATGTTATTCCTTACGAGCGAGGACGTAGGCTTTCCAGCCCAGGTCTTGAGCGGAGGCAATGAGAGGGTAGCCGGAGGACATTTGGCGCAGGGGGTACCCGGCGGCAAGGAAGTTTGGGCGGTTTTGTGATCAAGGCCTCCGCCTGGGTGGGCGGGATCTCCAGGGACT
>DYNS01000227.1 GCA_020720965.1 Anaerolinea sp.
GGTAAGGGCGTTAAACCAGTCTTCGGCAGTGGGGTTGGGGGGGAGGGTGGGCATGGGGGTGGCTCGTAAGGTGGGGTTGGGAGGTTGGGGGGCTGCGCCAGGGGTGCAGGAGGCAAGAAAAAGGATGAAGGATAAGAGCAGGAGGAACAATCGGCGCATGGGGTTGGAGGGGGCAAGCCCCCTCCCCTTGGAGAGGAGGGGACTTGCTTCTATGCTCCCCTCCCCTGGCGGGGGAGGGGTTGGGGGTGAGGGAAATAGGTACTACTTCAGTTCGTAAGATTCGGCTACAGCGGGGACGTAGGAGGCATCTGCCCACATGTAGTAGAACAGGGGCGGGTACATGACGTTGTAGGAGGGGTTGCCCGCGCCTTGCATGAGGCTGGTGGAGGTGAAGTAGTTGAGGTCGTAGTTTGGCGGCTGCGGGTAGGGGTACACGGTGTGGAAGGAGCCGTCACCGGTGGGGGAGACTTTCAGGTCGCCTTCCAGCATTTGGATGGCGATGTAAAGGTCGGACTGGTTGTTTTTGTAAACAGGGTCGCTCAGGTCGCGCCAGCCGGTGATGCGGGCATCTTTGTTGTAAACATCGGTGGCGTAGCGTTCAAAGAGAGCGAGGGTGGGCAGTTGCTGGTTGACGAGCAGAGCCAGTTTTTGAATGGCGGGTTTTTGGGCTTCAATGTCGAAACCGGCAGCGGCGGAGGCGAGCAAATCGGTGACGTTGACGGTTTCACCATCCACAACCTGTTCCATGGCAAAGCTCATGCCGGGGGTTTCGGCACCGGGGGCATTGCGGGGGGCGGTGAGGTAGTAGTTGAAGGAGGTGTGGGGGTGGGGCGGGTTGTAGTACAGGCTCAGGTCTACCAGAATTTGGTATTTGCCTTCTTTTTGGGTGGCGGCACGCTCGGAGGAGGGGTAGCCGCGTACCACTGCGTCAATGCCGAAGGCTTGCAGTTGTTGGGCGGCATTTTCTGCCGAGGCGAGCCAGTCCAGGAAGTCGGCGGGGACGGAGAGTTCTACGGTGAAGGGTTCGCCGGTTTCGGTGAGCCATTTGCCGTTAGCGTCTTTGCTGTAGCCAATGCCGGTGAGGAGTTCTTCGGCTTTTGCCCAGTCTTTGGCGTAGGGGTTCAGTTTGCCGATGGTTTCTTCGGTGAGCCAGGTGGGAACTTGCAGGTCACTAAAGCCGACAACATATTCGACACCCTTACCGGCTTCGCCCATGGAGACGGTGGCGTTTTCGGCGCGGTCAATGATGTAGGCGAATGCCTGGCGCACTTCCAACTTGGAGAGGGGGGCGTAAGCCTGGTTGAACCACAAGCCGGGTCCGGTTCCGGTGGAGCCGCCAATGACACCCAAGTTGGAGATGGCTTTGATGGTTTCCATGTCGGAGGGGGTGTAGGCGTGGGTGCTGTAGTCCACATCGTTGGCGAGGACATAGGGCAGGGAGACGGTGGTTTCGCCGTAGTACACCAGCAGCTTTTGGATGTCAATCTTTTCGGCGTTGTAGCCGGTGTCGTTCTTCAACAGTTCCATCTGCGCTTCGGTGACGGAGGCGGGGTCGATGATGAAGGGACCGTAGGCTACGATGGTTTCGGGTTTGAAGGCGTAGAGTTCATCCAGGAAGGCTTTAACTTCGTCACCTTTGGGGTCGGTTCCGGCGGCACGCATGGCGGCGGCTTTGTCCATCCACTCTCCGTATTGGGAGTAGGGGGCGGGCTGGTAAGCGCGCAGGATTAAGCGCAGGGCGCGGGGAGCCGGGTTGGTGATGCAGAAGTTGACGGTGTAGTTATCGGTGGCGACTACATCGGAGATGTAAGACCAGGTGGCGTTGCCTTGCGCCCAGTAGATGTCGTAGGTGCCGATGAGGTCACGGGCGTTGAGGGGGCTGCCATCGCTCCAGGTTAAGCCGGGGCGCATTTTCACGGTCAACACGTTGGCAGAGTCAGCGGGGCATTCTTTGGGTTCCACCACCAGGGGTTCTTCGGTGGGGACGGCGGCGGGTTCCGGCGCGGCGGTCGGTTCGGCGGGGGCTTGGGTGGCGGCGGGTTGTTCCGGCGCGGCAGGGGCTTCGGTGGCGGCAGGCGCGCCGCAGGCGGCGAGCATCATTGCCAGAACCACGAGCAAAGACAAAAACTTGAAGGTACGCATTTTCTTCTCCTTAGTAAGATTAGGAATGGATGGACAGGAAAGGGATAAACGGGGTTTGTGCGGGGGGAGTAATCACCTCCTTTCGAGGGAAAATAGAGAGTAGATATTCGCCTGACGATGATTTGACTAATCTCTAGCCTTTAACAATCCACGCCACAATGGCAAGGAGGCTGGCGCCTATTGCCAGCGATAGCACGGTGACGACAAATTCTGCCGAGCCGGGGGGTTGAAAGGGCAAAATGAAGAGGGAAACCAACACAATGAACACGCCCAGCCGAAACCAGGCTTGCCCGGCATCTGCGCTCATGCTTCCCCCGGTTGGTAGCCCACCAGGGGGGCGAGGCTTTTTCGCATCAAAATTTCGTCATAGCCCTGTACAAGATAGTTGGTCAGTGTGCCAACCCTCTCGTACCCCAAACGCAGGTAAAACGCCTGCGCCCCGGTGTTGAAGGAGGAAACGCACAAAAAGACGTTAGGCGTTTGCCCAAAAACGCGCTTCTCGGCAAAATCCATCAGCGCCGCGCCAACCTGCTTGCCGCGCCAGGTGGGGGCAACACACAGGGACTGAATGTAGCCGGTGAACGCGCCCTGCATGTTGAGGATGACCAACCCGGCAATTTCTTCCGCATCCAGGGCAAGGTACACCTCCCGCGCCGGGTTTTGCACGGCTTTTAGCAGGCTGTCATAATCGCGGCGCAGGGTGAGCCAGGGTTCCGATTCTGCCATCAGCCGGGCGCAGGTCTGTGCCTGGGCAGGGGTTTGCAGGGGAGCGAAAGAAAGCATAACGGCAGCCTCAGGCAGATGGGGGCAGGTGACAGGAAACCCAGGTCTGGTCGCCGCGCAGAGTGAGGGCGGGGACGCTGGTTTTACACACATCGCCCATGTAAAAGGGGCAGCGCGGATGAAAGGCGCAGCCGGAGGGCAGGCGCAGCAGGCTGGGGACATCCATGCTGCGGAGTTCGATGCGCTGCTTGTGGCGGGTGCGCTCCGGGTCGGCTTCTGGAATGGCGGAGAGCAAAACGCGGGTGTAAGGGTGCTGAGGCGCTTCTACCAGTTGGCGCGCCGGGGCAATTTCTGCCAGTTTGCCCAGGTACATTACGCCTACACGCCCTTCCCAGGCAAAATATTTTGCCAGCGCCAAATCGTGGGTGATGAAGAGAACCGCCAGCCCGTTGCGCTCCTTGAGTTGAAGGAGGGTGTTGAGCAAACTGATGCGGATGGAGACATCCACCATGGAGACGGCTTCATCCGCGATGATAAATTTGGGGTTAACGGTGAGGGCGCGGGCAACCGAAACCCGCTGACGCTGCCCGCCGCTTAACTGGTGGGGGAACTTATCCAAAAAGTCCACTGCGGGGGTCAAATCCACACTCTCCAGCACATCCACCACCCCGGCGCGCAAGTCTGCCCCGCGCAGGGCGCGATGGCGCTGCAAGGGCGCGGCGAGAATATCGAAGATGGTTTGGGTGGGGTTGAGGGAAGCATACGGGTCCTGATGCACCATCTGCACCCCCAGGCGATACCGCTCCCAGGCTGCGCCTTTCAGACCGGTCACGTCCTGCCCCTCGAAAAGAATCTGCCCCTCGCTGGGGGCAAGCAGACCGGCAATCATTTTGCCGGTTGTGGTCTTGCCGCAGCCCGATTCGCCAACCAGGCAGACGACTTCGCCGGGGGCAATTTGCAAAGAAACATCGCTCACAGCGGTGATGAAGGTGTTGCGCTTGACCTGAAAGCGGCGCGAGACGTTTTTAAGCTCGATGAGGGGTTGGGTCATGGCTGGCTCCTGCTGGTTTCCGGGCTATCGCTTGGGGCGGAGGCGGGCATGAGGGTTTGTTTGGCTTCCATCCAACGCCAACAGGCGGCGAGATGTTCCGGCGAGGTGGTGGGAACGAGGGTGGGTTCTTCTTTGCGGCATTTTTCCACTGCCAGGGGGCAACGCGGGTGAAATTTGCAGCCGGTGGGCATGTCTATCAGGTCGGGCGGGGAACCGGGGATGGAACTGACGTTGTCGCGGTGGGCGGTGAGGGTGGGGACGGCTTTCATCAGCCCGATGGTGTAGGGGTGCTGTGGGTTTTGGAAGGTGTCGTAGACATTGCCAATTTCCACAATCCGCCCGGCATACACGGTGGCGATGCGGTCTGCCAGTTCTGCCGCGAGGGAAAGGTCGTGAGAGATGAAGACGAGCGAAAATCGCAGCCTGTCGCGCAGGTCTTTTAGCACGTCCATGATGTTACGTTGGGTGAGGATATCCAGGGCGGTGGTGGGTTCGTCCAAAATGAGCATGGGAGCATCCAACAGCAGCCCCAGGGCAATCAGCACCCGTTGGCGCATTCCACCGGAGAGTTCGTGCGGGTAGGAGTTCCAAACCCGTTCCGGGTCCAGGCGCACCAGCCCAAAGAGTTCGTAGGCGCGTTTCTTTAGGGCTGCGCCTTGCAGGTAGCCGTGCGCCCTTGCCGTGTCTGCAAATTGGTCTCGAATTTTGAGGACGGGGTTGAAGGCATTGAGCGCCGCCTGAAAGACCATGGCGCAGTCCTTCCAGCGGAAGGAGCGCATTTGCTCCGGGGAAAGTTTGCGGATGTCGAATTCTTTTTCCACTTTGCCGTTGGCATCGAAGCGCCGAAAAATCATCTCGCCGGAGGTGATTTGGGCGGTGGAGACGAGCAGGCGCACAATGCCCAAGCCGATGGTGGTTTTGCCAGAGCCGCTTTCGCCAATCAGCGCCAGGGCTTCACTGCGGCGCACGTCCAGGTTAATTTGGCGGACGGCTTGCACTTTGCCACGTTTTGCCTGGTATTCAATCGTCAGGTTGCGGATGGATAGGGTAACGGGAGCAGGGTTGGGGGTCATGGGTTACACTCCGGCACGCAGGCGAGGGTTGAAGAGTTCTTCCAGCGAGCGGGAGAACATGATGAGCGAGAGTTGCAGCAAGACAATTCCGCCCATAGGCACGAGCAGGCTTGCCATGGCGTTGGTGTTGTAGATGGCGTTTTTGGCATACGCCAGGCTGAACAGCACGCCCCAGTTGTTG
>DYNS01000228.1 GCA_020720965.1 Anaerolinea sp.
ACCTTGGCGCCGGGGGCGCGGCTGACCGTTGCCCCGACCGTTACGAGGCTGCCTTTTACCCTGGCAGTCTCTCCCAGCGAAGCCGCCCCGCCGACCACGACTACATCGCCCGCCACTTCGCCATTCATGCTCAGGCTGCCGCCAAACAAAATGACCGAACCGCTTACCCTGGCGTCCGTCTCGATGACGACCGAACCGCCAAAGACGACCAGGTCGTTGGGGTAGGTTTCTCCGCTTTGCAGGGTGAAGTTATCTCCAAAAATGGGACCATCTTCCAGTCCCTGAGCGCGAGCGGAACCGGGTAAAAACAACAGAAGCCAAAAGAGCAAAAAAACGGGCAGGAATTTCAACAGAGGTTTCATTGCTTTCTCCTCGGGGCTATGCCACAGAGCGGGCATATTGCTTGTGGGTGTGACGTAGCGAGAACTTCCAGACATAAGCGGCGAGGCTAAAAGAAGCCAGCCCCAGCCACCAGGCGTATAACGGAACTGCCTGCCCCAAGACATTTAGCAGGGCTGCCCCCAGGGCGCTGACCGTGCGGAGAGCCAGGGCAAAATACATCAGGTTTCCCAACCATAGCCAAAACAACTGCAAAGGCTCCAGCCGCAGGTAAGGCAGGATGGGCAAGAGCAGAGCCAACACAATAAACACTCCTGCGCCCAAAAGCAGAACCGAGCCAAAGGCGGCGCGTTTGCGCTGAAGGGCGCGTTCTGCTGCCAGGCGGGTTTGAAAGCGGGTAGCAAAACCGGGGGCGGGCTTGAGCGCCGGGGCAGCCCGCAGGCTAAGGTTGGCGCGAGAAAGAGCAAAACAGGAGGGACAAGACCGCAGGTGCGTTTGCAAATCCCGCTCTTGTTGCGGGGTGAGCAGTTCGTCACCGGCAAGCCATTCTTCAAAGGGCTGGTGAACCATAGGGCATCCTTTCTACAATCGTTTCGGGAGAGTTTGCCAAAAGCAGGCGGGCAACCGCTTTGCGGGCACGGTGCAGGCGGCTTTTGACCGCGCTCACCGTCAGGTGTAGGCTTTCCGCAATCTCCACTTCAGAAAAGTCGTACCAATAACGCAGGATGATGGCTGCCCGGTCTGTGGCTTCCAAACCGTGCAGGGCAGACTGAACTTCGCGCTGTTCATCGCGCCGAACCGCTTCCCGTTCCGGGTCCAGCGCGTGAACATCCGGCAGTTCGATGGGGCGGTCATCGTCTTCCCGCTCTGCATCCAACGAGAAGAGAGTAAAACGGCGGCGGCGCAGCCGGTCTATGCAGTGATGGGCGCTGATGGAAAGAAGCCAGGTGGCAAAGGGGCGCTGAGGGTCGTAGCGCGTCATATTTTGGTAGGCGCGTAAAAAACTCTCCTGAGCGGCATCTTCCGCCTGCTCTGGCTCACCCAACATTCGGTAACACAGGTTGTACACCGGCGTTTGGTATTGCTCCAACAGCCGGGTAAAAGCCTCATCGTTTCCTTGTCGAGCCTGGAGAATCCAGGTCATTTCTTCGTTCACAGGGTCTCCTGTCTGTAATGTACTTCAATTACGCAACACAAGAGAGAAAGTTTCGGCACATCCCCCGTTTTTTTTCTTATTGCCAATCTGCCAAAATCTCCCTGGTAGATTGAAACGCCAGCGCAGGCAGGTTTCCGCGCTCGAACCATTGCGCCGCTTTCGCGTCATCCCCCGCAGAAAGAACCCCACCCTGTAGGCTTGCCCGGTAAAAAATGACAAAGTCTGCCCCGCGAGGGTGTTCGCGCCCGTGCTTAATCCCCAAAATCCCGTCAATCTGCACCTGCAAGCCGGTTTCTTCCCAGCATTCGCGCGCGGCAGCGAGGGCGGGGTCTTCTTCGGCATCCACAAACCCGGCGGGTAAAGTCCATAACCCGGCAAAAGGCGGATGCGCCCTCTGCACCAGCAAAACCCGCCCCGCCTGGGTGAGCAGAACCGCCGCCGCCACTTTGGGGTCGGCAAAATGAATCCAACGGCAGGCGGGGCAAACCGGGCGCAAACGTCCAAAGCGTTCCTGCTGAGTCACCGGGCTGCCGCAGCGAGGGCAAAAGCGCACTTCATCCTGGGCTGCCATGTTTTATCTCTCCTCCCGCCACAGAGCGCGATTTTTGCGCCAGCGCATCAGGTACGCGCCCGCTCCCAAGCCTGCTCCCAACCCCAGCAGGGTGTATAGCGCGGCGGATGGGATGGGCGGTTGCGGGGCGGAGCGCAGGGGCGCGGAAGGCAGGTAGAAAACCTGGTCTATGTACAGGTTTTCTTCGTACCAGCAGTTGGCTTCTTGCAAACCTGGCACAGTTGCCCCGGCTTGTTGCGCCAGCCCTATGAGGGTGTCGCCGGGTTGGATGGTGTAGGCTTGCCAGCCTTCCGGGATGGGGCAGGTGGGGGCTGCTTTGGGGTTGGGAGCTGCCAGGTCAGGGACGGGGGCTTCGGCGGCGGGGAGTTCTTGCAGGGTAAAGGATTCGGCTTGGGGTGCGGCATCACTCATTCCGCCGCCCCTGCCGGTTGGCAGGGGGCTATATGCCAGGCGGGTATCCCACCAGGGCAGGGCGGTGTTGAGGGCAAGGGCAAAGACGAAGAGCAAGGTCGCCAGGGCGGAAGACCATTGCAGGAACAGCGCCGCCGGGGGGACGGGCGCTTGCAGTCCTTGCATTCCGCGCCTTAGGGTAAAGTTGCGCGGGGCGCGGCGGGCGGGCAGGGCGCGGAGTAGATTTTTGGTTTGGCTGAGTTGCTGGTAAACGGAGACAAGCGCCGGGTCGGCTTGAAGCCGCTCTTGCAGGCGGGTGCTCTTTGCCAATGGCAGGGTTCCATCCAGCAGGGCGGAGAGTTGTTCTACATCTTTTTGGGTTGGGTTTTTCATGGGCGCGCCTCGCTTTTTAGACGAAAGGCGGCGGGTAGAAGTTCCCAAAAGTCTTGCAGGCATTCGCGCAGACGCAGACGGGCGCGTGCCAGACGGCTTTTAATCGTCCCCAGCGGGCTGCGGATGGCGGCGGCGACTTCGGCGTAGTCCAGCCCTTGCAGGTCGGTTAGCACGACTACGGCGCGAAATTCTACCGGCAGGGCGTTGAGACAGTGTTGAATGGCGTGTTCCAACTCTGCGGCTTCCATCTTCTCTTCCGGGTTCATGGAAGTATCCGCCAGCCAGCGCGGCGATTCTTGTTCTTCGTCTTCTTCGGTTTCGGGCAGCAGAGGGGTGGTTGGGCGGCGTTTTTGGCGGCGGAGTTCATCGTAACAGGCATTGGTGAGGGTTCGCAGCAGCCAGGCTTTGAAAGAGCCGCCCCGGTAGCGGCTGAGACCGCGAAAAGCGGAAAGAAAAGCGTTTTGGGTGGCGTCTGCCGCCTGGTCTTCCTCCCCCAAAATGCGTAGAGCGGCGTTGTATAGCGAGTCCTGATACGCCAGGACGAGCCGGTTGAAGGCATCCAGGTCGCCTTTTTGGGCAGAGGCTATCAGCGCGGTTTCGTCCATGCGCGTATTGTATCACGCGGGTTTGTGCTACACTTTGGCGCATGAGCAGCCCCAAAAAGCAATGGTATGCCGTTAAACGCGGGCGAAAGCCCGGTTTATACACTCAATGGGCAGGGGAGGGGGAAGCCGCCGCCCAGGTGCAGGGCTTTGCCGGAGCAGCCTATAAAGGTTTTGCCACCCGCGCCGAAGCGCAAGCCTGGCTGGATGCGCCCTCCTCCGCCCCCTTAGCGCCGACCAACCCGCCGCCTGCCGAGGCGGAAGCGGAATCTGCCTCCCCGCAAGCCCTGCTCGCCGCCGGGAACATCGTTATCTTTACAGATGGAAGTTCTCTGGGCAACCCTGGCGCGGGCGGCTATGGGGTTGTTTTGCTCTTTGGCGCTCACCGCAAAGAACTCTCTGGCGGCTTTGCCCGCACCACCAACAACCGCATGGAAATTTACGCCTGCCTTGCTGCTCTACGAGCATTAAAGCCCAACTCGCCCCCGGTTTATCTCTTCAGTGATTCGCAGTATGTCGTCAATAGCATCCGCAAAGGGTGGGCAAAGCGCTGGCAATCCAGGGGTTGGATGCGTACCAAAGATGAACCTGCCGAAAACGCCGACCTGTGGCAGGAATTGCTCCCCCTTTGCGAAACCTTCTCGGTGCAGTTCTTGTGGGTGCGGGGTCACAACAACACCCCAGAAAATGAGCGTTGTGATGTCCTGGCGCGAAGCGCCGCCCAGGGCAAAAACCTGCCGCAAGATGGGGGATTTACGCGCTGAAGATGCTACAATTCTCCCTCTGTTATGGCGCAAGCCCCCAAAAAGGGCGAGCAGATTGGAAGAAAACGATATGCTGGGTGCAGAACAAAAATCGTATCAGTTTCTTTATGCTCATTTGCAGCAAAGTCAGCGTCTTTCCCTCATCTTCATCGCCATCATCACCCTCATCGCCCTCAACTATCCGGGCGAGGATGCCTGGACTCTCGCGGTTATCCAGGTCTTGTTCTCTTTTCTGCTTGGCATCGCCGCGCTGATGCTTACCCTGGGGCGTATTCAGCGCCTGGAAAGCGGCAGCCGCGACAAGTTAGCCCGCCTGCGCCTGTTGGCATTTTGGCAGGCGGTTATCAGCATCACCTCCATCACGCTGGGGATTCACGTCTCCGGGGGACCTGCCAGCCCCATTACCCTCATCTACTTCATCTACGTTGGTGCCATTTCCTCCTACTACCCGCGCAGGCAGGTGATTTTCCTCAACTTCTTCATCATCGCCTCTTACCTCACTCTTTTATACGGCTACGAAATCGGGCTTTACGCTCCCCACTTTGTGGTGGATTCTCCGTTTAACCAAATTGCCCTGCAAAACATCCCCTTCCTGTGCCTCGTAGCCGCTCTGACTTTGTTTGCCAACGCCGTTGTCATTGCCGTCCACGCCAGCCAAACCCAGGCAAGCCTGCAAGATGCCGATGCTCAAAACCTGTATCTCAACCGTCTGCACCAACTCGCCAGCGCCGGGCTGGAGAATAAAGACCTGCATGGCATCTACCAAACCCTGGCGCAACAAATCCGGCTCATCCTCTCTGCCGAGACGGTCTACCTCACCCGCTGGGACGAAGCCTCCCGGCAGGTCTTCCCCGGCGCAGCGGCAGGCAAGGTCAACGAGGAATATCAAATCCTCTTCCCCAGCAACCCGCAAGAGATGACCCTGACCAAAGCCGCCCTCTACGCCCAAAC
>DYNS01000229.1 GCA_020720965.1 Anaerolinea sp.
GGGCGGGGCGGGCTGCCTGGGTGCTGGGCTGTGCCAGGCGGGAGTAGGGGGCGCGGGTGGGTTGGGTTTTTGCCTGGGTGAAGATTCGTTCTCCGGCAACGGAGAAGGTTCCAATCAGCAGAATCCGAATCGTCCAGACCATTACCGCCACAAAGACCGGCACAATTTTCACCAGTGTTTCTCGCCCTAAAATGGCAGAGCCGAGGGCGGTATGGCTATGGGTGGCGACAGAAACGCCCCACCAGGTGAGGGTGGCGTTGATGGCGGCTGCCAGTACCCATGCGCCAAACAGATACCAGACTTCCACCGGCTCGCTTTCTCCCTGTTCCGGGGTGAAGATGCGGGCGATTCCGGCGAAATCTATGGCGCAGAAGGCGATGGAAAGGATGGTTGCCCAGCGAATGCCCATAAATTTAAGGTTTGCGCCCAGCAGGTCGGTGAGGGCGAAGTCGGTGGTGGAGTAGTTGAAGATTTCAAAGGCGAACAGGGCGACGAGCAGCAGACCGCCCAGCGCCCAACCGCGCTGAAAGCCACTGCGGCGTAATTGTTCAAACAAGGGAAAGGGGGGAAGTGGGTTCATTTTTTTTCTCCAAACAGGCTGGTGTTGTTGCCTGACGATAAATATAGAACATTTATTCTAAAAAGTCAAGGTGACGAATGCGAAGTTACGAGTTTGAAACGGAATGCCCGCCCAAAGAGCCTCCCTTGCCAGATGAAAATCTCTCGACTATACTCATCTCTCGAATTAAAGGAGAAACGGCATGAGCAAACAGCGCATCGTATTGGTGGATGACCATGAAGTGGTACGCCTTGGGTTAAAAGCCTTGTTGGAACATCACCCCAACTTTGAAGTCATCGGCGAGGCTGGTTCGGCGCGTGAAGCCATGGAGCAGGTTGCCACCTTGCAGCCAGATGTGGTGGTGATGGATATTCGCCTGCCGGGAACTTCCGGCATAGAAGCCTGCGAAGACATTGTCCAAAATCATCCCCATACCAAAGTTCTCATGCTCACCTCTTACGCGGAGGATGAAATGCTCTTCTCCGCCATCCGCGCCGGAGCATCCGGCTACATCCTCAAACAAATCGGCGGCGACGAGTTGGTTCGCGCCCTGGAAGCGGTTGGGCGCGGCGAAGCCCTGCTAGACCCGGCAGTGACTCAGCGGGTCTTTCAGGAAGTGCGAAGAGCCGTAAAAGAAGAAGAAGCCTCTGCCTTCTCTCACCTCAGCCAGCAAGAAAAGCACGTTCTCCTGCTCGTCTCGGAGGGGAAAACCAACCGGGAGATTGCCAAAGCCCTCTTTTTGGGGGAAGGCACGGTGCGGAACTACGTCAGCAGCATTCTTTCCAAATTGGGCGTAAACAACCGCGCCGAAGCCGCCGCCTACGCGGTGGAGCACAACCTGAAAGAATACATTCAGATTTAACCTCTCCAAAGCCGGGCTTGTCCCGGCTTTTTTATCTCCCCCGCAACCCATGAACAAAAACCTCCGTCACCTCCTCACCCTGCTTACGGGCGTATTCATCGCGGCATACACTGCCTACCACATTCAGAGCGCCTACCCTCTGGTAGGCTGGGACCACAAATACTTCTTTACCCGCCTCATCGATACGCACTTGCACTACCGCATTAACGGATTTACCGTGCAGTGGTACACCCCCAGTTTTGGTGGAGGATTGCCAGGCTTTCCCCACCCCCTCAACGCTCAATACTCCCTGCCCCAAATCCTTGCTCTCTTCCTGGAACCCTGGGCGGCTCTCCTCAGCGCCTACTTTGTGTACAGCCTGGCGGGTTTTCTCGCCGCCTACCGATTGTTGCGCCGCGTCCCCCAATGGGGTTGGATGCCCGCCACCCTCGGCACCGCCCTCTTTAGCGCCAACGGATTCAACCTCAATCACCTTGCCAACGGGCATTTTAATTTTCAGGCTTTTCCGCTCCTGCCCCTCTTTTTACTCGCCCTCTTAGACCCATCCCTCCCCCTCCGCGCCGCCGTTGCCCTGCTTGCCCTTACTTTTGGCATTTTCATCTACTCTGCCAGCACCTACCCGCTTGCCTTTGCCGGTTTGTCTCTCCTCATCAGCCTGCCCCTGTTACACCTGCTGCGACCTGGCTCCGTGCCGCTTGTGCGCCTCCTCAAAATAGGCATCTTGGGCGGTCTTCTTGCTCTTGCCCTCAGCGCCGCCAAACTGCACGCAGTCGCCTCGCTCATGCGCTTCTTTCCCCGCGCCGTAGCGGATGTATTCGACATCCCTCTGCGCCTCGCCCCGCTTGGGCTTCTCAATCAACTTATCGGCACCATGGGCTTTGCGCCTTACCTCGCTCTCACCGGGCAAAAAATGAACAACCTGCGCCAAATTTTGCAAACCTCCACCGGCGCTTATGTAGGATATTGGGAACTGGACCTTTCTCTTAGCCCTGTCATTTGGATTCTGCTCCTGGGCGGATTCTTCACCCTGGCAAATCGCCTCCTGCGCCGCCGCCTGTCTCTGCTTTCTCCCGCCATGTTGCCAGCCCTGGCGCTCCTCGGCGCGGCGATATGGCTCACCCTGGAGTTCACCTTCGGGCGCGGGCTGTTTTACCCGACACTCCGCAACCTGCCCTTCCTCAACGCCCTGCACGTCAACCCACGCTTTGGCTCCGCCCTCCTTTTTCCGCTTGCCTTGCTCGCGGCAGCCACCCTCCAAACCTGGGGCGAGTGCCTTACAAAACGGCAGGCTCTTACCCTCTTTCTGCTGTTCAACCTGCTCACCCTCTTTTCGCTCACGGCATATCAACTCCTGCCCCTCGACAAAATGCAAGCACGCACCTTCGATATTCGTAGCCTGCAAGAGGTCTATCAAAATATTGAGCAGGGCGAAACCTATCCCATTACCCAAATTTTGGATATTAACGACCAGCGCGTCTTCGACGACCATGCCAGTAACCTAAAGCCCTACGAGGTGCTTTTTGGCTACAATCAGCAGCATCTCCGTGCCCAGGTGCAGCCCGGCGACCCGCGCCGCCTTGCCAACGGTTACTACAACATGACCAACCCCGCCAGCCTGGTCTTCCCGGAAGCCAACCAAACCACGCCCTGGAGCCTGATTCCCCAGGAACAATCCACCCAATTGGAAGATTTTCTGGCACGCCGCCAGCCAACCTGGGAAATTTCTCCCGCTCAGGCAGTTGCCAACGGCGCATCCCTCGTTGCCCTTGTTGTCAGTCTTTTCTTGCTCCTGCCTTTTCCCCGCCAAAAACAAACTTCCCGTTAAACGGAGCCTGCGCTGGGGGGAGGACCCAGCGCAGGCATTCGCCAAAGGAGGAGACAGCGAGGAGCATGTTTATTGCTCTTGTCGCTAATAATAATACCGCATGTGCTTTATTTCACAAAGTACGTTTGTCACAGGACTATAGTGATTAATTTCACAATTCTTATTTGCGGGTCAAATCATCCAGCAAGCCGGAGCGTTTGGGGGCGGGGGGCTTGGTCGTAGGGGTGGCGGCACGCGGATTTTTGCTTTTGTTGCGGCGGTCGTCCAGTTCCTGGCTAAAGCGCATCCAATCATCCAGAATCAGGACGAGGTGCGGGGTGGAGTCGTAAAAGAAGAAGGGCGAAAGAAATAGTTTAAGGGCGGCGCGTGGCAGGGGGTAGGATGTGAGGTGCAGGATGTTGGCGGTGTGTCCTGCTATCGGTTCTATCACCTCCCGCCCGATTCCTTTTATCTTTGTTGGCGGGTACAGGCTTGCTACTTCGGCGCTTTGGGTGCGGTGAATGCGTTTGTACGAAATGTTGAATCGGAAGAAGGGGGTGGAGAGGCGCAGGTATTGGTCGTAACAGCGCACATGCGCCCGGTTGCGGATGATGAGCAAAAATATCGTAAAGAAAAGGGAGAAGGCGCTAACCCCCAGCATGACGCTACCGCCCCAGGTGCTGAGGTTGGGGATGGGGTTTTGTTCGGGAGGCAGGTAGTATTCTGCGCCCCAGAACAAGCCGACCAGCAGGGCGATGAAAACCGCCAGTGAGAAGGTTAGGGGCCACCAACGGTTGATGATGTGGGGGTAGAGCAGGAGTTTGTATTTTCTTCCGCCTTTGGGCATGGGTTATTCCTCCGGGTTGGAGGCGCGGCTGAGGCTGGGGAGGGAGGGCGCGGTTCCGCTGAGTTGGGCGTGGGCTTGCGCCAGGGCGCGTTCCAGGTGTTCGCCGCGCAGGCTGAAGGTGATGTCGCCCCGGGTTTTTTCGATGATGCTGCGGGCGATGTCGGTTTGGCGGCGCAGCCCGTTGGTGATGGCATCCGGGTAGTCCATCGTTACCAGAATGGCGTAGATGTCGTCCATGGCGGTTAGCAGGCGTTCGGCTTCGTCTGAGTAGCCGTGCCGGAGGATGTCCAGACAGCGGCGGCGGAGTTCTCCCACCACTTCCGCCAAGCCGTTGAGATAGGTGTTGGCTTCCACTTGCAATTGCTGCGGGGTGGGGAGCGTCTGTTTTTGGATGAGGGCGCAGGTGACGTGGGCTTCTACGAATTCTTTGAGGGCATCCTGGGTGTATCCGGCGTAGTAGAGTTCCGGGTAGGCGTTCAGGTCGGTTTGCAGGGTTTTTGCCAGGCTCCCGGCTTGGGCTAATTCGGTTTGCATGGCGGTTTCATCGTCCCGGTGAACTGCCCGAATGGCTTGGGAGCAGTGCCGGGTGAGGGTGCGGGCTTGCGAGAGCGCCTGGTCGCGGGCGGTGGTGCGGGCTTCTAGCTGTTTGCGGATGTCTTCGGCGATTTCTTCCAGGTGTTGCATGTTATTCTCCGGCGGGGGGTTCGGGTGGGTTTTCGGTGGGGGGTTGAAAGGGTTTGAAGAGGTGGTCTGCCAGTGTGGCGTTGTGGGGGATGTGAATGGGTCCGAAGGTGGTTTCGTAACGTGCCAGGTTTTCGGTGAGGGCGTGCAGGAGTAATTTGGCGCTGAGGGGCGACATGAGGATGCGGGCGTTGATTTGGGCGTTGGATTCTCCGGGTAGGAGGTGGGCAAAATCTAACACCAGGTCTGCCGGGGAGTGGGCGATGCGTACCAGGTTGGTGTATACGGGTTGCAGGGTGGGGGAGGCTTGTAGGCGGGTTGCGGGGCGGGCGGGGGAGGGGGTCATTTTTTACCTGCTCAGAAAAGACCCTAAAGGTTTGTTTGCCTTTAGGGTCTTATGGGTTAGAAGGG
>DYNS01000553.1 GCA_020720965.1 Anaerolinea sp.
GGCGAAGGTGTAGCCGCGCACCTTCATGCCCAAAAATTTGGCGGCTTTTGCCAGTTCGGAGCCAATGGTTCCCACTCCCAGCAAGCCGATGGTTTTTCCGCGCAGCCTGCCCGGCTGAACGGGATGCCACTGCCGCTTTTGTTGCGCTTCCAGGTGCTGGAGGATGTGCCGCTCGTGCAGGAGAAGGTAGCCGAGCACAAACTCCACCATCAAATCACCAAAGACGCCGCGCATATTGGTCAGCAGGTAGTCGCGCCGCATTCCGGGTTGGAGCAGGGGGTCTACCCCGGCAAAGGTGGATTGTACCCAGCGGGGGTGGGCGAGGGATGCCATTTGAGGGGCGATGAGAGCCGGTTCGCCAAAGACCACTTCACAGTCCGGGGCTTCTGCGGCAGCGGTGAAAATCTTCAGGTCGGGTTCGGCGGCTTGCAGCAGGTCGCGGTATTCTTTCGCAAATTTAGACAAAATCAGTAAATTGGTCATGGTTTATTCCAGTTTTCCCAGGGCGGCTTCCACTTCTGCCAAAATTTCGCCGCTTTTTACCAGGGCTTGCATGGCGTTGTGGTCGTTGTAGAGGGGGCGGTCAATTTCCAGGTGGGCAACGTGGCGGCGGATGACTTCTCTGGCTTTGGCGCTGCCTGCGCCGGGGGTGAATTCTCTAAAATCCAGCGCCTGGGCGGCTGCCATAAATTCGATTCCTACAATGCCGTAGGCGTTTTGCAAAATTTGGGCGTTTTTAATGGCGGTGTTCATGCCCATCGAGACGAAGTCTTCCTGGTCTGCGGCGGCGGGGATGGATTGGATGCTTGCCGGGGCGGAGAGAATGCGCTGTTCCACCAGAAGGTGGTCGGCGGTGTATTGGCTGAGCATTAAGCCAGAGTAAAAACCGGGGTTGTGCGCCAAAAAGTCTGGCAGACCGGCGCTGAGGGCGGGGTTTGTGAGTCGGTTCATGCGCCGCTCGGAGAGGACGCAGACCATGGTAATTGCCGCGCCTGCCATATCCATGGGCAGGGCAACCGGCGACCCCTGAAAGTTGGCACCGGTGAGGGTCAGGTTTTCCTGGGGGAGGAAGATGGGGTTGTCGCCGACCCCGTTTAGTTCAATTTCCACCTGGCTGCGGGCGTAGGCAATCGCATCCCTCGCCGCGCCAATGACCTGGGGCGTGGAGCGCATGGAGTAGGCATCTTGCACTTTGGTTTTCATCTTGCCGGTTGCCAGGTCCGAGCCGGTGAGCATTTTGCGGATGTTGGCGGCGGAGGCAACCGCGCCTTTGAATCCGCGAAGTTCGTGTAGTTGGGTGTTGTAGGGTTTCAGGTTGCCCAACAGGGCTTCAATGCTCATGGCGGCGGCAATTTCTGCCTGTTTTAAGAAGCGTTCCATATCGTAAAGATGCAGGGCGCTCATCGCCGTCAGGAGGTTGGAACCGTTGATGGTCGCCAAGCCGTCC
>DYNS01000230.1 GCA_020720965.1 Anaerolinea sp.
CCCGAGGAATCATGTCTGACGAAAAACTCACCCCCCGCTCCGAAAACTTCTCCGACTGGTACAACGAACTCGTCCTCAAAGCCGAGCTCGCCGACTACTCCCCCGTGCGCGGCTGCATGGTCGTGCGCCCCTACGGCTGGACGCTCTGGGAAAACATCCAACAAGCGTTGGATAAACGATTCAAAGAGACCGGTCACGTCAACGCCGCCTTCCCGCTCTTCATCCCCATGTCCTTTTTGGAAAAAGAAAAAGCCCACGTCGAAGGCTTCTCCCCCGAACTGGCAGTCGTCACTCACGGCGGCGGCGAAAAACTGGAAGAACCCCTGGTCGTGCGCCCCACCTCCGAAACCATCATCGGCTACATGTACTCCAAATGGATTAAAAGCTGGCGCGACCTGCCCCTGCTGATTAATCAATGGGGCAACGTTGTCCGCTGGGAACTACGCACCAAACTCTTCCTCCGAACTGCCGAATTCTACTGGCAGGAAGGTCACACCGCCCACGCCACCGAACAAGAAGCCCGCGAAGAAACCCTGCGAATGCTGGATGTCTACACCGACTTCTCCATCAACGAAGCCGCCGTGCCGGTCATCAAAGGCATCAAATCCGAAACCGAAAAATTCGCCGGGGCAGTCATGTCCACCACCATAGAAGCCATGATGCAAGACACCCGCGCCCTGCAAAGCGGAACCAGCCACTACCTGGGGCAAAACTTCGCCAAAGCCTTTGAAATCCAGTTCACCAACCAAAACAACGAACTGGAATTCGCCTACACCACCTCCTGGGGACTTTCAACCCGCATGATTGGCGCCATCATCATGACGCACGGGGACGACCAGGGACTGATACTCCCCCCCCGCCTCGCCCCCATCCAGGTCGTGATGATACCCATCTACAAAAACGATGCCGAAAAAGCCGCCGTCATGCCCGTCACCGACCGCATTTTCCGGGAACTAAAAGCCGCCGGTCTGCGCCTGAAGGTAGATGACCGCGAAGGTCTCACCCCCGGCTTCAAATACAACGACTGGGAAATGCGCGGCGTACCTCTGCGGATGGAAATTGGACCCAAAGACGTGGAAAAAGGCTCGGTGGCCCTCGCACGGCGCGACATCCCCGGCAAAGCCGGTAAAAGCTTCGTCTCGCAAGAAAACCTCATCGCCACCGTACAAGAGATGCTCACCACCATCCAGGCCGCCCTACTGGAACGCGCCATCGCCATGCGCGACAGCCACATTGACGACCCGCAAACCTACGAAGAACTGAAGCAGGTCGTACAAAGCGGCTGGGCATTCTCCTACTGGTGCGAAAGCAAACAATGCGAAGCGAAGGTGAAAGAAGACACCAAAGCCAGCACCCGCTGCATCCCCATCGAAGGGCAGCCCGAACACGAAGGCAAGTGTATCGTCTGCGGCGCCCCCGCCAAACGCAAAGTCTACTTTGCAAAAGCATATTAGTCACAGTTATAGTGGGTAGTTACAGTGGGTAGTGTCAGTGGATAGGAAACTGTCGACTGACACTGTCCACTGACACTCCACCACCCATCCCATGCCTGCCGTAGACATCGCCCGCCTCAAAATGCAAGCCGCAACGCTGGTAGAAAAATTTGACCAGCCTGCGGTCTTCATCGCGGAACTGCACCGAATCCTGGACTTCTACGCCGACCGCACCCTGCGGATGGGAATCGCCGTACCCGCCTCCGTCCTGCCCGCCTACCGCGCCTCCGCCGCCGTCCTGCGCCAAATCGAAAACGAACTCGCCCCCCTCGCCACCCTCTTCCCAGAGCAAAGCATGGCGCTCACCGATGCCCTCTGGAAAGAAGGCTACCTGGAAACCCGCCTGCTCGCCGCCGCCCTGCTTGGGCGCACCAACCCCTCCAGCCCTCTGCTCACCGAAAGAATCGCCGCATGGGTACAACGCGCCCGCGACCCCCAGGTTCGCCGCGCCATCCTCTCCATCAGCCTCCACCGCATCCGCAAAGAACAACCCCAACGCTTCATCGAACTCATCCAAACCTGGTTCCAACCCGAAGAAATCCGGCAATGGAGCAACGCCATTTACGCCCTCATCCCCCTGCTGGAAGACCCGGAATTTGAGAACCTGCCCCCCATCTACAACCTCCTCAGCCCCGCACTGGAAAAATTCCCCACCAACCTGCAACCGGAACTGGTAGATTTACTCCGCGCCCTCTACGCCGCATCCCCGGTAGAAACAACCTACTTCCTCAAGCAAACCATCGCCGGAACAGGAAACGGGCAACTCCTCACCCTCCTGCGCCGAATCACCAACCAACTTCCCCCCGCCCTACAACCCGCTCTCACAGAAGCCCTGCGCCAAAAAGGCAGGCGCTAAATGCCCGCTTTTTTTCTGGTATAATCGCCGTCCGTGACTGGTCCAGCAAGGCGGTTTCGGCTGCCCGCTTGGAGACCTGTACTACCCCGAAAGAAAGGAGATGCAACGTCATGCCCCTGCAAAAAGAAAAGAAGACCCAGGTGATTGAAGAGTATCGCCGCGCCGACAACGACACCGGCTCGCCCGATGTGCAAATTGCACTACTCACCAACCGCATCACGCAACTCACCGAGCACCTGCGCGCCAACAAGCACGATGAATCGTGCCGCCGAGGGTTGCTGCGCCTTGTTGGGCAGCGCCGCCGGATGCTGACCTACCTGCGCCGCACCGACTACGCACGCTACCTCGGCATCACCGAGAAGCTCAACCTGCGCCGCATGAAATAAAACAAAAGGAGGGGCGACCTACCGGGTCGCCCCTCCTGCGCTATAAACCGCCCGCCGTCAGGAATTGAAACATGCAGGCAATCTCCACTCATTGCCCCCATGCCTCAGTCCCTGACAAGGCGGGAACCGAAAAGGCGAAACTCATTTCGCACAACAACAGGAGACAACTTTTATGAAACCAGAAACCAAGCGCTATTCCGCGCAAGTAGGAACGCGCACCATCACCTTTGAAACCGGCAAACTCGCCCATCAAGCCGGCGGAGCCGTCACCGTAGGCACAGACGAAGCCATCATCTTCGCCGCCGCCACCATGGGCGGCGTGCGCGAAGGGATTGACTTCTTCCCCCTCAGCGTGGAATACGAAGAGCGGCTATACGCAGGCGGCAAAATCCCCGGCTCTTTCTTCCGCCGCGAAGGAAGACCCAGCACCGAAGCCATCCTCACCGCCCGCCTGACAGACCGCCCCCTGCGCCCCCTCTTTGCACACGGAATGCGCAACGAAGTGCAGGTGATGATGTTCTCACTCTCCTCCGATGGCATTAACCCGCTGGACATCCTCGCCATCAACGCCGCCTCCGCCGCCATTATGATTTCCGACATCCCCTGGGGCGGTCCGGTAGGCGCAGTGCGGATTGGTCGCATCAACGGCGCATTTGTAATAAACCCAACCTTTGACGAGTTAGCCCAATCCGACCTCGACCTGCGCCTGGCAGGAACCCGCGATGCGATTCTGATGGTGGAATGCGGCGCGGACGAAATCCCCGAAAATGTAATGGTCGCCGCCCTGGAATTGGGTCACAAATCCATTCAGCCCCTCATCGACCTGCAAATGCAAATGGCAGCCGAAGTTGGAAAACCCAAACGCGAAGCCACCTTCTCCAACGCCACCGAAGACCTGAACGCCCGCGTTCTTGCCCATGTCAGCGCCGCCATGAACGAACTGCTGGATAAACCCCTCGCCAAAGCCGAATTTTACGGCGGTATGGACGAGATTCTGAAGAACACCCTCGCCGCCTTTTGCACCGGCGAAGAAAACGCTCCGAGCGAAAAAGACGTAAAAACCGCTTTCAGCGAAGCCGAAGGTGCCGTTGTGCGCGAACGCATCCTCAGCATGGGCAAACGCCCAGACGGGCGCACCCCTACGGAAATCCGCCCGATTTGGTGCGAGGTAGACCTCTCCCCGCGCGCGCACGGCTCCGGCTTGTTCACTCGAGGCGAAACGCAGGTACTCACCCTGGCAACCCTTGGCACCCTGGGCGAAGCGCAAGAGCTGGATAACCTCTCCCCTATCGACAGCAAACGCTACATGCACCACTACAACTTCCCGCCCTTCTCCACCGGCGAGGTAAAACCGCTTCGGGGGCAGTCCCGGCGCGAGGTGGGGCACGGCGCTTTAGCGGAACGCGCTCTCGAACCGGTCATCCCCACCGAAGAATCCTTCCCCTACACCCTGCGGCTGGTGAGCGAAGTGCTTGCCTCCAACGGCTCTTCCTCCATGGCTTCGGTCTGCGGCTCCACCCTGGCGCTGATGGACGCGGGCGTGCCGATTAAAGCCCCGGTTGCCGGGGTTGCGATGGGTCTCGTCACCGACTCCACCGGGCGCTACCAGATTCTGACCGATATTCAGGGTACCGAAGACCACCTGGGCGATATGGATTTCAAAGTCGCCGGGACAACCAAAGGCATCACCGCCCTGCAAATGGACATCAAAATTAGCGGTTTGAGCGCCAAAATGATGACCGAAGCCCTGGCGCAAGCGCATACCGCCCGGCTCTTCATCCTGGATAAAATGCTGGAGGTGCTGCCGGAAGCCCGCGCCGAGTTAAAATCCCATGCCCCGCGCATTATCACCGTCAAAATTCCGGTGGATAAAATTGGAGCGCTGATTGGTCCCGGCGGCAAAAACATCCGCGCCCTGCAAGAAGAAACCGGCGTAAAAATTGACGTGCAAGAAGACGGAACCGTGTACATTGCCAGCACAGACGGAATCGGCGGCGAAGCCGCCCGCGCCCGCGTAGAAGCCCTGGGCGAAACCGCCGAAATTGGACGCATCTACACCGGCAAAGTCGTCCGCATTGAGGCGTTTGGCGCTTTTGTGCAAATTTTGCCCGGCATGGACGGCTTGGTTCACATCTCGCAGCTCGATTCGGAGCGGGTGAACAAAGTGGAAGATATTTGCAACCTGGGCGATGAACTGAGCGTGATGGTGACAGACATTGACCCGGCTGGGAAGATTCGGCTTTCACGCCAGGCAGTGCTGGAAGGCTGGACTGCCGAAGAAGCCCGCGAAAAAGATAAACCGCGCGGCGGCGGTCGTCCCGGCGGAGACCGGGGTGGCAACC
The DNA here is from genome assembly GCA_020720965.1 of Anaerolinea sp. Classification (GTDB taxonomy): domain Bacteria; phylum Chloroflexota; class Anaerolineae; order Anaerolineales; family Villigracilaceae; genus UBA5195. The sequence continues at coordinate 5,078 of DYNS01000230.1, forward strand.
GTGACCGGCGCGATGACCGACGCGGCGGCGGCGGGTTTGACCGCCGAAGGTAAGAGAATGTAAAGAGCCGG
>DYNS01000012.1 GCA_020720965.1 Anaerolinea sp.
GCGGAGAGCGTCAGCGCCTGGCAATCGCCCGCGCCCTGCTGAAAGCCTCGCCTCTGCTGATGTTGGATGAAGCCACCAGTCACTTAGACAGCATCAACGAATCGCTACTTCAGGATGCCCTCTTTCGAGTGCGCCAAAACCGCTCCACCCTGGTCATCGCCCACCGTTTAAGCACCGTCCACCACGCCGATGAGATTTTGGTGCTGGAACATGGAAAAATTGTAGAACGCGGCAACCATTCCGGGTTGCTGAACCAAAATGGGCTTTATGCCCGCCTGTATGAAAAGCAGTTCATTTACGGTAAAAAAGAGGAAAACCCTTGACCGCCCTGTTTCACTATACCATCTCCGGGCTGCACCTGCAAAGTGAATGGGAACTACCAGAGTTAGTCCCGGCTCCGGATGCCGGGCAACCTGCTCAGGTGCGCCTGCTCCGCGCCGAAACACCTTCGGCGCTGGAAAACCCATCCAGGCGGGGAGTGCTATACCAGGCATCCCCTTCTCAATTCCTGCTTCAGATGCCCAACATTGCCAGTTACTGGGTTCGTAATGGGGAGGAAATTCTCGTTAATCCCCAGCCAGAAAGCCGAGAAGAGGAAGTGCGCCTTTTTTTACTGGGAACCGTTTGGGCAGCCCTGCTGCATCAACGCGAGTTTTTGGTGCTACATGCCAGCGGGGTCATAACGCTCAAAGGCGCGGTCATCTTTATGGGCAGGTCTGGCGGAGGAAAATCCAGCCTGGCGGCGGCGTTTTACCGGCGCGGCTACCCGGCACTGGGCGATGATACGATTGCGGTGGATGTGCTGGACGGAAAAACGCTGGCTTACCCCACTTTTCCACAATTGCGCCTGTGGCCCGATATGCTCCACGCCTTGGGCGTTGCCCCCAAAGAAACCATCGCTCTGCGCCCCAATCTTCCCAAGCGAGGCTTGCCCACCGCCGAAGGTTTTTGCACCAAGGCGCAACCCATACACGCCATTTATGTCCTGGGGTCGCACATAGGCGAAGAAATTATGTTGGAAAAAGTGCCAGGGATGGCGCGTTTTAACACTCTGCGGCACAATACTTTTAGAGAGAAGTTTTTAAGCGGGTTGGGGGTTCGGGCGGTTCATTTTAAGAAAGTAACCGAGGTGGCACAAAAAACATCAGTTTATCAACTGACCCGCCCTGAAAAAGATGGCAACCTGCCAGACCTGGTAGATGTGATTGTGAAAGACCTGGGGTTATAGGTTAGTCTGGCGGGAGCAAAGGCAAGGCGAGAATCTTGGAAAGGTAGTGCGCCTTGTAAACAATGCTAGGTTTGAGCAAAAGCCCATACAAAAACCAACGCGGGTCCTGGCGTTTTTCGGCTGTGCGCCAAGATAACAACTCCAGGCTAAAATCGGCAAGAAAGCGGCTGGCAGGGTCTGGCTGGGCAAAGGGCAGCAGGGCTTCGGGCGGAGAATCGTCCCAGAGCGCCCTGAGTAGAAACAACCCCTGTGCAACCACTCTTTGCAACCCAAGAGCGAGTATGGACGTGCTGACCTCCTGCCAATCAATACCCTCGGAAATTCGTAACATTCCACGCAAATCCAGCAAATATTTAAGGCTTGCCCAGCGGTGCTTTGCCCCATGCACAAAGGCGTAAACCAGCATATCTTCCGGGGTCAGGGTTTTCACTTGCAAGCCCGGCAGGCTGGTTGTACGGGCGCGGCGCAAACAGGCGGAGGAAAACTGCGGGCTGGCAAAATACGGTTCCGCCAGAGACCAATGCAACTCCACCGCAATCCCCTGCTGGGGATGCCGGTAAGAATAATGGTGACGGTAACGCGCGTGCAGACGAGATTGTGGCGGGGTCAGCGGGCGGGCAGGTTCGTAACAGGCGTAACCGTTTTGACGCAGTAAGGCATCGGCAGCAGGGAAATCCGATTGGGATACGAGCAGGTCAATATCATAAGAAAGGCGCATGTTAAACGAACCGTACAGATATAGGGAAAAAACCGGACCCTTCAACAGAACAACGTCCAGTCCCTGCCCTGCCAGCAACCCTTGCAGGGGCTGCAAAGTGGAAAGCAGCCTGGCGGCGTGGGAAGTGAAACGATGCTGCGCCTGCTTCAGCGCCGAAAACGCTTGGTCTGGAAAACCTTCTCTGCCCAAAGCCTGAGCATTGGCAAGCAAAATCCCTACAACGCCATGCCGTTTTGCCCAAAACAAAAACTCTGCCCAATCCACCGGGCGGGAGAGAGCAACGTGAATCCTATCCCGAATCTCTTCTGTAACGGGGTAGGCAGAAAGCAATGCGACAAGTTCCAGGGCAGGATATTCTGCAATGTTCATGTGAAAATATACCCAAACAAAGTATAATCGGAATTTGGGTTGGCATAGCCGTTGCCCTATTTTGTAAAGCAGAGAGAATATCTTGAGCATCCAAACCGCACCCGATAAAACCTGTAAGTATTTGGGGTTAAAAACAGACCCAAGAAGCTTGACATCCTACCCTTCGCTGGCAAATTGTTGTTACGGTTGCCTGCCGGAGGCAACACCCACTTTGGCACACCAACGCGAGTTCTGCCTGGAAGAGAATCACGCCAACTGCCCGGTCTTCACTGCCGAAAACCCCAGCCCCATGCCCGCCGAGTTTATACATAAGAGCGCTTCTGCCTCCCGCCGCTCCGCCAATACATGGATGATGTTGGCTGCTTTCGCGGTTGTACTGGTTTTAGCCGCCGCAGGATTTGTATTGTTCCCCAAGATCTCCTCCGCCCAGGAAAATCCCACCTGGAGCGCACCCTCCACCGAATTGCCAGCGCCTGGGGTTGCCACCGCCGCCAGCATCGCAGCAGAAACGCCAACTGCCATCCCTGCCAGCCCCACCCCCGCACCCACCAGCACCGCTACCCTCGTCCCCACTCCAACCATTGATATGCGCTACCTACCCTTGGACACCCCCCTTGGAACGGCTTACAAGGTCATTATTCACCGGGTAGCCGAGGGAGAGAACCTGACCATCTTGGCGCGCAACTCTAAAACGACTGAACAAGCCATTATGAATGCCACTCACGGGTTTGTCAGCCCCCTTTGGGTGGGCAAACTGGTTGTCATCCCTCAGGAAAGCCCAAGTTGGGATAGCCAACCTGCGCTGGAGCCGTATCAGGTAACCCAGGAAAGCATCAGCCTGGATGATTTAGGTGCTCTACTCGGTGTGGATGCCTCGCTGCTCAAGTATTACAATGGCTGCGATGAATGTCAAATTCAAAAGGATAGTTGGGTTGTCGTTCCGCGTGCGCCTTAAAGCAGGCAAACTATGCACCTAGAGAAACCGACCGAGACAACCCGTTTTATCCTTGAACATTTACAAAACCCGGAAAGTCTAGACAACCACCCCTGGACAAGAAGCGCCTTTGTAAAAGAATATCTGTCCAGGCACCTCGAAGCGCGCGACCTTTCTGCAGGGCATCAGATGGCGGGGGCAGTAGCCGAACTTTTTCTGGAGGGTATCCCCTCTGCCCCACCTCGCAAAGGAAAACGACTTGATAATCGCTGGGGAGAGTATGGGTTGCTTGCCGCCCAATACACGGTTCCCTATCTCAGCGGCGCGGCACGCCCGCGTTCTCTTCGAGAAGCCTGGAGCGGGATAGACCAGGCAATTTATTTTCTTGTCTCCCACACGCAAGGAATCGACGACCCCCACATATTGGCGGAATACGCGCTCATTGCCAATGAATCCGATGTCGCCAACAGCACCATCAGCGACTGGCACCGAAAAGGGTTGGAACGGTTCGCGGAACAGATTGTCCTGCGGGAAAAACACATCGAGACAGAAGCCACCAAAAAAATAGAATCAAAACAACAGATACCCCAAAAACGTCCACACTTTGGGCGGTTTTGGGGTGTTTTGGGGCTTGTGCTATTCCTTCTCTTAGCAGCGGGGGCAGGCTGGGGATACATCAAAGCGCAGCGATTGATTGGCATTGCCAAAGTGCTTCGTGATGAATTGCAAAACATACAAAAGATAGAACCTTCGCTGGAAACCCTCCAAAACCCGGAGCCGATACGCCAATCTCTGGCTGAAATCGACACCAACCTGCAAGCCTTGGACGCAGAAAGCCGGGACTATCTGTGGTTGACCAAAAACCTGGGCTGGATTCCCACCTACGGCGGAGACCTGCAAAACAGCGAAGCCTTGCTGGATATGGCATTGGCGCTAAACGCCTGTTTACAGGCAACTTACGAAGGCTATTCGCCCCTGCTCGATTCTCTCGGCAATACAGATAACATAGACGTATCCAGAATAGTGGAAAACATCAACCAGGCGGAGCCGCATCTAAAAAAGGCTCTGCAATCTCTGGCAGTTGCCCAACAAAAAAGAGCGGAAGTCGATGCCACAAGTCTCTCCCCGACCATAAGAGAATTACTAGAAGAAAAAATTGACCCTCGCCTGATACAGTTAGACCAAGCCCTTAAGATAGCAAGCGCCCTGCCAAATCTGCTCGGAACGGGAAGCGGCGGACCCAAAACCTACATGGTCATTTTACAAAATGAAGACGAACTGCGGGCGACCGGCGGTTTTCTAACCGCGGTTGGTTCGCTCGTCGTACGGGATGGCGAAATTATCACCATGGCAATCGAAAGTTCGGACGAAGTGGACGACCTGAGTAAGACCTATTCGTCCCCGCCCTGGCAGTTGGAAGCCTACATGGACGCATCCATCTACCTGCTGCGCGATTCCAACTGGTCACCAGATTTTCCTACGACTGCCGCCTGGGTAGAGTATCTCTACGCCTACACCCGCGCTCACTCGGTAGATGGTATTATCGCCTTCAACCAACACGCAATCGTCAAAATACTGGAAACCGTTGGACCCGTAAATGTAGAAGGACAACCTGCTCCGATTACCGCAGAAAACGTCATTGAAACCATCCGAAAATCCAAAACCCCGCCAGAAGGGGAAACAGACCCGGAGTGGCATCGCAAAGATTTTCTAAGTTCATTGGCGCAGCCTATGATGGAAAAAATTCTCTCCGGGCAAGGTTTCACCTGGACAGCCCTAAGCCAAACCCTGGTGACTCTGCTGGATGAGAAACACATTCTTTTGCAGTTTGACGATGAAAACCTCGCAAGTTTGCTCACCCTTCAGGATTGGGATGGCAGAGTAACGCCCTTTGAGGGCGATTATCTGATGGTCATCGATTCCAACATCGGCTTTTCTAAAAACAACGCCATCGTAAAACAAAGCATAGACCTGGAGATTGACCTGCGCGTCTTGGCGGAACCTCGAAAAAAGGTGGAGATTACCTACACAAACCCCACACAAACTGCGGATGAATGCGGCAAACCTGCCCCCCTCTCCGAAAAGTATTACCCCATCACCCGTTGCTATGGCAACTACCTGAGAATATATACCCCACAAGGAAGCATCCTCACTGCCGCCACACCGCACGAAGTACCGGCAGAGTGGACTACGCTACGAACCTTTGTCCCTGCAAGGGTGGACACCCTTACAGACGACGTGGAAGGTTTTGCCGTATTCGGGACCTACTTCGTTGTCCCCATGCAGCAAACTCTTTCCACGTCCTTCTACTTGCAAGCGCCGCCAGAGGTCATCCTAACCCAAAGGGAAGGGGAAATCTCCTACAGGCTGAAAATTCAAAAACAACCTGGCACAATTGCTCTGCCAGTTTCGTTTCGGATGCACTTGCCAGAAGGTGCCGAGGTACTTCAGATGCCTGCTTATCTCTCCAACCAAAATGGGATTTTGCAGGGACAATTTACCCTGCGGGAAGATATGCTGATAGAGATTGTTTTCTCGGAAGTGAATATGTCCGATGTTTTGGACGACTCAACCCAGATGAAATCCTAATCCTGGCAGATTCAGGTAGCAGCAATGGTTGTCGCACACGCCCGAAAACAACAATTGCAGGAACTATTGGCAGAGCAGATTGGACTTGAAGTGACTGTCATTATCGAACCGGCACTTCAAAGTGGAACCCAATCGAACATCGTTTGTTTAGCCCAATCAGCATGAATTGGACAGGCAAACCCTCATTCGCGGCACAGATACGTGGATACCTTTCTGGCTGAGAAAACTTACGAGAAAGGTATCAAAATAGCCAAGTAAATTATGGAGACTTGACGCATCGAATGGCATGGGGTCTGCCCTCGCTGGAATTACACCATCAAACCGCGCTGGGCACCAAATGATGATTTTGCACTCCAAAAAACACCCTCCTGCATAGAGAGAGAACATGCCTTTCCCATTACCTGCACCCCGACATTGTAATGAATTTCCAAATCAACCGCGTCCTGACCTACGACGGACAGGCAGGGCGACTAGAATACATCCGCGTTATTGCAGCAAAAAACCACGATTTTGACAGTTGGCACAGTGAGTGGCTGGGGTTGGCGCAAACCGCCGAAGCAGAAAAACGCTATCTCTACGCCGCCTACGGCTACCGCATAGCAGAGTTTTTCCTAACGCAGGATAAACCAGAAAAAGCGGCTCGTTACGAAGACTTCATGCGCTGTTTTTACCAGGCGATGAACCCGCATGAATTCGAGTGGCACGAAGTTCCGTACGAGAAGAAATTCCTGCCTGCCATGCGCTGCTGGCTGGCGAAAAAGACCAGTACCACCGAAAGCGAATGCGGAGAACAGCATTGCCAGGTGGGGAACCATCAACTGGCGATTGAGGAGATTACGCGCTGGCTGGATACATTCAGGAAATAGCCAGGAGGCGCTGACCCTGTTTTTTACCCGCCAGGGGTTGCTGTGTGAGAGGTTATGGGAATATTTTGCTCCAATAGCAGAAAAGCGGAATACTCCGGTTTTACTCTGATGCCTTAAAGTCTGTCAGAATTGCCTGTACGATGCGGGTGACTGCGCTCAGGCGCTCTTCGACCCTGCCCGGAAAAGTGGCATCAAAGTAATCCAGCCTGTCGTAGGTGGTGTGGATAATCGCTCCGTCTTCTCCATACTGTGTGTCTACCTGGGTATAACCGTCCTGGTCTCCCAGAGTCCAATTTGTGGCTTCAAAGTAGGCAAAAGGGATATCCGCTTCTTGAAAAGCGCCATGGTCTGCGGTTGGATAGCCATCGTCATCATTGAGATTTACCTGGCGAATGGTTTCCAAAGCGATGTCATTTTCAGCAGCCCAGGCGAGCGCCCAATCTCTTACGAGCGCCCCCTTGCCCTCCCGGCTGTAGACGTAAAGAGTGTCCCCCGCCGAAATCGAGTCCAGGTTAATCATAGCAACTGTTTGTTGGCGTTCTTCCGCGCTCAGCGCTTCCACATAAGCATAAGAGCCCAGAGTGCCAACTTCTTCTGCGCCAAAAGCCACGAACCGAAGGGTGTAGGGACTTGGCAAGTCGTAGAGAATTGCTGCCAACTCCAATAATACGCCCACACCGGAAGCATTATCATCCGCACCAAGAGCCGTATCCACTGAGTCGTAGTGCGCTCCAATGACAATCACCGCTTCTGATTCTCCGCGTTTGGTGGCGATTACGTTGTTGGAACGTATCCGGGTTTCGATTTCATCTTCGCCCACCCAACCCACTTTAGAAAAGGGCTGAAGTTCAACGGTATACCCAATTTTAGTTAACACGGTCTGAATATATTGCGCCGTTTCTATTTCTGCCTGTGTATCTGCCAGGCGCGCGCCAATATGAGTCGTAATGTACTCTACGTGGCTTCGGGCTAATTCGCCGGGTTGCGCGACTGGAGTTGGGAGAGCTGTCTCCTCCGTCACCTGAGGGACTGGCGAGGCTTCTGCCAACTGTTCTGTTGAAACCGAGATGGGGCTTGGTGCGGATGTCGCCGCGAGCTGTGTTACGGTTGCGACATCCGTTTGGGGCGCGATTTGGGCACAAGCCATGGAGAGAAAAATAAGCAGCAAGAGAAGCGGGCGCCTTATTGACGTATTCTGCGGTAGGTTTTTTTTCATTTTCTCATCTCCCAATCAGTTACCGTGCAAGTGTCTGTGTGGCAGGACTTTGTAGCCGCCTGAGGATAAAAAACACGTCTGGCGGAAAACCTCAAAAGACTCGCGCCCGTTAGCGGTTTGTAAAATTTGCCTTGCAAGGTATGTTTTTTATCGGGGTTGGGTATGTTTTCTAATGTCCAGAAAAACAAGGTAGGCTTGGGTGATTGTACCCAAGCCTACCTGTGGAAGAAGTTGCGGGGGCAGGATTTGAACCTGCGACCTCCGGGTTATGAGCCCGACGAGCTGCCACTGCTCTACCCCGCGTCAAGGTCTAAGAGTTTACTACAACCCAAACATAAAAGCAAGGGGCAAAATTGGGCGCAGATTAAGCAACTTTCCAGCGGGGCAAGGCATCCAAGAGAAAGTATATTTATCCGCCGCACGTTTATTTTTAAGGAGAATCAGATGAACTTCAAACCGAATATGGGAAATACAGACCGCATCCTGCGGGTCGTCGTCGCCCTTGTTTTTGCAGGGTTATATTTTACCGGTACAGTTTCCGGCACAGCCGGGATGATTTTATTGGCGCTTGGGGTCATTTTCTTGCTCACCAGCTTCGTCTCCTTTTGCCCGCTGTACCTGCCTTTCAAAATATCCACCAAAGGAAAATAAACCAGGGACGGCAAGCGCTCCCTTCATCAAAAAGACCTTCAGCCAGGGCTGAAGGTCTTTTTGATGGGCAACCCAACCGCGAAAAGCGCCAAAATGGGCTAAAATGGGGCGTTATTCCCTTTCGGGGCATCTTCTTTCCATCAGGAGCATTGAACGTGAAGCAAGTTTATATCGGCACAGACAGCGGTGCAACGACCTCTAAAACTGGCGCAGTGTGGAGTGATGGCAACACCGTCTCCACCAGGTTGCTACAGCGCCCCACCAACTCCCAGCTCGGCACAGAAGCCGTCATCGAGAGTTGGGTAAGCGCCATAGACGAATACCTGCAACAGAACAACCTCGTTTGGGAGCAAGTCGCCGGGGTAGGGCTTGCCATTCCCGGACCTTATCTGCGCTACGGTGTGTTAGACCGCACCGCCAACCTACCCGCCGCCTTTGAAGGCTGGGATGTTCATACCGCGTACAGCAGCGCCCTGGCGCAAAAAGCCGGTAGGGCAGTTCCCCTTGTAGTCGGCAACGATGGCAACTATGGCGGCGTAGCCGAAGCACAGCGCGTGCGCGGCAACAGCAACGCCACCGTCCTCATGCTCGCGCCCGGCTCCGGGCTGGGAGTCGCCTTTGTAGACCACAACGGTCTGCCTCTGGAAGGCGATACCCTGGCAGGCATGGAAGCCGGACACATGCCCGCCCCACTTCAGTTGCTTGGGATAAAACCCTACACCTGCGGCTGCGGCAAAGACTGGGGCTGCGTGGAAGTCTATACCACCATCTCCGGGCTGCCCCACCTGTTAGGTGAGTTTCTGCCTCGGCATCCCGAACATCCCCTCGCTCAATCCACCGCCCCCGCCAAAGAAAAAGCCCTCTCCCTGCGCGGTCTGGCACAAAAGGGAGATGCCCTGGCGATAGAAATCTTCGACTTTCAGGCAAAAGCCTTGGGCATACACGTTGCCAACCTGGCGATGGCGCTAGACCCGACCTTTGTCGTCATCGGCGGCGGGTTGATGGACCCGGAAAGCACCACCAACGAATTCCGCGAGCGTTACCTGCGGATTGTGCGCGAATCTGCCCTGCCTTACCTGTGGAAGACCCAACGCGAGCGGATTACCATCGTCCCCGCCGCCCTCGGAGACCTTTCGCAGGCGATTGGGGCGGCGCTAGTTGCCCTGTATCAGGGTCGCGCTTAAGCAGCAGGGTTGCACGCTGAAAGAGAATCAAAAAACTGCCTGATGGCTCAGGCAGTTTTTTGATGGGTTACGCTATCCGGGGCGTTCCGCTTCTTTTGGCTGCAGGAGGCGGAAAAGCCGATTCAAATTCTTCGCGGGTGATGGTTTCTTTCTCCAGCAACAGCGCGGCAACATCATCCAACTGCTGACGATACTGCTTGAGAATGGCTTGGGCGGTACGGTAGGCTTCATCCACAATCTTGCGTACTTCGCGGTCAATCTGCTCCGCAACCGCTTCGGAATAGTCGCGCTGTTCCGAAATTTCGCGCCCCAGGAAGATGAGTTCTTCCTTTTGACCATACACCCGGTTGCCGAGCTCATCGCTCATCCCCAGGCGAGTCACCATCGTCCGCGCCATACGAGTTACCTGCTCTATGTCGTTGGAAGCGCCGGAGGTGATGTCATCAAATACTTCTGCTTCGGCGGCGCGCCCGCCCAGAGCGTAAGCGAGGGTTGCCAGCATCTTCTTGCGAGACATGAGAATGCGGTCTTCTTCCGGGCGGAACCAGGTGACTCCACCTGCCTGTCCGCGCCCGACAATGGTCACCTTTTGCACCGGGTCGGCTTCGGCAATGGCATTGGCAACAACGGCATGACCGGCTTCGTGATAAGCAATGATGCGCTTTTCTTCATCGCTAATGAGGCGGCTCTTGCGTTCTGGTCCCATGACGACCCGCTCAATGGCTTCTTCCAAGTCGGTCTGACCAATGGATTTTTTGTTGCGCCGGGCGGCGATAATAGCGGCTTCGTTGACGAGGTTTTCCAGGTCTGCGCCCACAAAACCGGGTGTACCGCGTGCCAGGCTGGCAAGGTCTACCACCGTGTCTAGCGGCTTGCCTTTTACATGAACCCGCAAAATGGCTTCACGTCCCTTCACGTCCGGGCGGTCCAGGGTGACGCGGCGGTCGAAGCGACCGGGGCGCAACAGGGCGGGGTCTAAAATATCGGGGCGGTTGGTCGCTGCCATGACGATGACGTTGGTGTCGGTGTCGAAACCGTCCATTTCCACGAGCATCTGATTCAGGGTTTGCTCACGCTCATCGTGCGAGCCGCCTAAACCAGCCCCGCGCTGCCGACCAACGGCATCAATTTCATCAACAAAGATGATGCAAGGGGAATGGCGTTTTGCCTGGTCAAACAGGTCACGCACGCGGCTTGCGCCCACGCCCACAAACATTTCCACAAATTCCGAGCCGGAAATGGAGAAGAAAGGCACGCCCGCTTCGCCGGAGACGGCTTTGGCGAGGAGGGTCTTACCGGTTCCGGGAGGACCGACCAGCAAAACGCCTTTGGGGATGCGCGCCCCCAACTGAATGAATTTCTGCGGCTCGCGCAGGAACTCCACGACTTCTTTTAACTCTTCCTTGGATTCTTCCGCCCCTGCCACATCGTTGAAGGTGACGGTGGGGTGTTCGCCGCTGAACATGCGAGCGCGGCTTTTGCCAAAGGACATGGCGGCGTTGTTGGAGCCTTGCGCCTGACGGAAAATCCACCAGAATAAGCCGAGCATGAGAACAAAGGGCAGAACGTAGCCCAACAGGCTGGCAGCGGCAACCCACGAGCTGGGCGGATTCACTTCGATTTTGACTTTTTCCGGGTTCAATTGCTCTGGGCTTACGCCGAGCATCAGCAATTCGGCAATGAGGGAAGCGCCCTGTTCTTTTTGGGCAGTTTTCTCCACCGAACCCGATTCTCCGCCGGGGTAGATGACTCTCAAACGGTCATCCGACTCTACGATGATGCGGGTGACTTTTCCTTGTTGAATGTCTGCGGCGACCTGGTTGATGGTGAGGGTTTCATCCGCAGCGGGGCGCTGCCCAAGCTGGAACCACAATATCGCCGCGATAGCGATAAATAACAGGACATACACAAGGACGGACTGATTTCTAGAATTGTTCACAAAAACCTCCTGAATTGGGCAACGGCGATTATATCCGAGGCGGTATTGATGGCTGCGCCCTGCAAAAACCTTTATACGATACTCTAATAGATTCGGGGAATTAGTATCTAAATTGGCTAATCCAGCAACAGAGAGACGGGGCAGTGGTCTGAGCCCATCACGTCTCCGAGGATGATGACATCTTTGACCCGCTTCATCAACGCTTCGGAGACAAGGAAATAGTCAATGCGCCAGCCGATGTTGCGCTGTCTCGCGCCCATGCGGTAAGTCCACCAGGTATATTGCTCTTTTTGCGGGTACAGTTGTCGGAAGGCGTCTACAAATCCATGTTGCAGGTAGGTATCTACCCAGGCGCGTTCTTCCGGCAAGAAGCCGGAGGTTTTTTCGTTCTCTTTGGGGTTACGCAGGTCTATGGGTTGGTGGGCGGTGTTGAAATCGCCGGTGATGATGATATTCTCGCCGCTGGCGTGCAAACCGTCACAAATTTGCAGGAGGCGGGCGTAAAAATCCAGTTTGTAATCCACCCGGTCTTGTCCACGCTGCCCATTGGGGAAGTAGATGTTGTAGAGCAGGATGTCTTCGTGCCGGGTGCGAATCACCCGTCCTTCCACGTCAAAGCGCTCTTCACCCAAGCCCAGGTCGGTTTGGGCGGGGGGTTGTTTGCAGAAGGTGGCAACGCCGCTGTAACCGGGTCGCTGAGCGGGGTTCCAGGCCACTTCGTAGCCGGGAAAATCCTTTTGGTCTGCGGTTAACTGTTCCGGTTTTACTTTTATCTCTTGCAGGCAGAGGACATCCGGCGAGGCGGTTTGCATCCAATCTTTAAATCCTTTGCCCAATACGGCGCGTAAGCCGTTTACATTCCACGTCGTTATATTCATGTTATCACCCAGAATGGCTTATGGTAAACTGTACCGAATGGTTTGCTTGTTGCGAGGAAAATTTTATGCCAGAAAACAGCGCTTTTATTTTATGTATTGAAGATGAGCCGGAGATGATTGACCTGATTCGCATCATTTTGGGGCGAAGGGGTTTTATTGTAAGCGGCGCAACCGGCGGACGTGAAGGTTTGGAGAAACTTGCCCAACAAAAGCCAGACCTGGTTCTGTTGGATTTGATGATGCCCGATATAGACGGTTGGGAAGTATACCAGCAAATGAAAGCGGACGATGGCTTGAAGGATGTGCCGGTGATTGTCGTCACAGCCAAAGCCCAGAGTATTGATAAGGTGCTTGGTTTGCACATTGCCAAAGTAGATGATTACATTGCCAAACCTTTTAGCCCCGAAGAACTGCTCGCCAGCGTAGAGCGAGTGTTACAAAAGAAGAAAGCGCAGTAAATTCCCCCCAAGATGAAGAAAAAAATCGTTCAGATACGCAATCTCACCCGCCCGCAGGCATCTCCATTGCGGGCGGAATGGTGCGATTCGTTTGTTTTGCGTTTGCGGGGCTTCACCTTCCGCGCCAGTTTAGGGTTGGATGAAAGTCTGGTGCTGGTGGAAAGCCGCGAAAGCCGCATGGATACCGCCATTCACATGTTTTTCGTGTTCACAGACCTAGCAATTGCCTGGGTAAACGCGGAAAACATAGTGGTAGATACCGCCCTGGCAAAAGCCTGGCGACCCTTTTACGCGCCCCAAAAACCAGCGCAATACGTTGTAGAGTATCATCCCTCGCGTTACGGAGATTTGCGCGTGGGCGACCAGGTTTCCTTTGACCATGAATAAACGTACCTTCCTATTCCTTATCAGTCTCAGCCTCCTCTTTCCTTTCCACACCGCTCAAGCCCAAGACCCCTCTCCCGCCAGCGGTCCCGTGTACGTCATCCAACCCGGAGATAGCCTCTCCTTCATCGCCAGCCGCTTTGGCGTAACCCTGGCAGACTTGCTCGCCGCCAACAACATCACAGACGCTAACACCATCTCGGCAGGCGACAAGGTCATCATCCCCGGCTTGGAGGGGGTAAGCGGCGTGCTTGTTACCGAAGTGATGAACTACGGCGACACGCTGGAGAGCCTGAGCCGCCGCAACCAAATTCCAGAAGATTTTCTGCGAAAACTGAATCACATCACCAGCCCTTCGGAACTTTACGCCGGGGTGGGAGTCATTTTCCCTCAGAAGGAAAACTTCATCCCCCTTCCGCATCGCCTGAGCCTGAAGCAAGGCGACACCCTGCTGGAAGCCGCCATCCGAGAAGGAATCAACCCCTGGCAGTTTCAGCAACTGAATCAGCTGCCGGGCAGTTGGCTTGCCCTACCCGGAGAGGCGCTTTATAGCCCCACCCCCAACGGAGAAAACGCCACCGAAGCCAATGGAATGCCCTCCGCCTTTGCCAACCTCACTGTCAGCCCCCTGCCCCTCACCCAGGGAGGCGTAGCCACCCTCAACATCCAGGCTGCCCCCGGCGTTCAACTCAGCGGAATGCTGGTGGATAAACCCCTGCACTTCTTCACCAAAGAAGACGGCAGACAGGTCGCCCTCCAGGGCGTTCACGCCATGCTGGAACCGGGCGCTTACCCCCTGCAACTGACCGCCACCCTGCCCGATGGCAGCGCCCAAACCTACGAGCAGATGATACTCATCCAAACCGGCTACTACCCGGATGAAATCCTGCTTGTGGAGCCAGAAACCATAGACCCGGTAAAAGATGAAGAAGAGCGCAACTTCATCGCCAGCCTCACCGCCCCCATCAACCCCACCCGGTATTGGGAAGGCATCTTCCAATCCCCCGGCTACTTCCCCGACTGTTACAACTCCCGCTTTGGCAACCGGCGCACCTACATAGCCAAAGATGAGGGAACAAAATACTATTCCTTTCACACCGGGGTCGATTTTTGCGGCGGTGAGGGGCTTCCCATCACCGCCCCGGCAGATGGGGTTATCATCTTTAGTGAAATGCTCCCCATACGGGGCAATGCCACCATCATAGACCATGGAAACGGCATCTACAGCGGCTTTTGGCATCAGTCCGAAATCAAAGTACAGGTCGGGCAGACCGTCTCCAAAGGAGAAATCATCGGTTTGGTTGGCAACACTGGGCGCTCCACCGGGGCGCATATGCACTGGGAAGTGTGGGTAAGCGGCGTGCAAGTCAACCCGATTTTATGGCTCAGCAATAACTACAGTGGGTAGCCCAACACCGACAAGCGCCCCCAACCCTTTTGTTTTATGCTAAACTTGGCGAAATTTTTTGCCGGAGGAACACGATGAACGAATACATCACCTTCCTGAAACAAAGCGACATCTTCTATCAGTTCACCCAAACCCAATTGGAGATGGTCGCTAATCTCTGCCAGGAAAAAAATTACAGCGCAGAAGAAACCATTTTTGAAGAAAACAGCAGCAGCAAAGAACTGTACGTCATCGTTCAGGGAGATGTGGACATCCTCGTAAACCCCGGCATCGTAGGCTCGGATAGCAAAGCCGACAAAACCGTCATCACCACCTTGCGGCGCGGGCAATCCTTTGGAGAAATCGCCCTGGTAGATGAAGGTCTGCGCTCCGCATCGGCGCGGGCAAAAAGCAAGGAAGTACGCCTGCTCATCATCCCCCGCGACAAAATCATCATGCTCTGCGAGACCTACCCGCAGCTGGGCTACCGTTTAATGTACAACCTCGCTGCCGACCTGGCGATGAAAATCCGCAACACCGACCTGCGCGTGCGCGAAAAAGTGCTGTACGGACAGCAAAAGTCGTAACAAAAAACGCACGAAATCCCCCAAAAACTTGACCAAACCGCAAAAAACCTGTAAGATTTTCGCTTAAGTTCATTACACAGCCGGAGCGACAAGCAAATTCGGCAAAGTTCTTGCACGCCGGTTGTGATGAAGCCCAACTTATTTTCTTGGAGGAAGAAGTATGTCTAAACGTCTGTTTTCAATTGTTGCGCTGCTCGTCATCGCCAGCATGGCGCTCAGCGCCTGCGGCGCACCCGCAGCCGGTGGTGGCGACACCATCAAAATCGCGGTTCTCGCTCCCCTGAGCGGACCCGTCCCCACCTTCGGCGTTTCCACCCGCGATGGCGCTCTGCTCGCCATCGAAGAATGGAATGCCAAAGGTGGCGTACTCGGCAAGCAAATTGAGGCTGTTGTAGAAGATAGCCAATGCACCGCCGACCCCGCCGTCAATGCCGCCAACAAAGTCATTGACCAAGACAAAGTCCACTACATCGTGGGCGAAGTCTGCTCCAAAGCGTCCATCCCCGTCTCTGAGATTGCCGAACAGAAGGGTGTCGTCCAGATTAGCCCCACATCCACCAACCCGTCCGTCACCATCAACCCGGATGGCAGCACCAAGGGCTACATCTTCCGCGCTTGCTTCATCGACCCCTTCCAGGGTCTGGTGATGGCAAAATTCGCCCTCGGTCAGGGTAAAACCACCGCCTTCATCATGTTCGACCAGGGCAACGACTACGTTCTCGGTCTCGCCGAAGCGTTTGAAGAAGCCTTTGTCGCCGGTGGCGGCACCGTTGTCGGTAAAGAATCCTACACCGCCCAAGACACCGACTTCTCTGCCATCCTCACCAAAGTTGCCGACAGCCAGGCTGAAGTCCTCTTCCTGCCGGATTACTACAACATCGTCAACCTGGTCGCCGCCCAAGCCAAAGAGCGCGGCGTGACCGCCGCCATCATGGGTGGTGACGGTTGGGACTCCAGCGACCTCGACCTCGCCGCCGCCGAAGGTGGTTTCTTCTCCAACCACTACTCCGCCGAAGACACCCGCGCCGTTGTACAGGACTGGGTAAAACGCTACGAAGCCAAATACGGTGCCAAACCGGATGCCCTCGCTACCCTAGCTTACGATGCCACCAACCTGCTCATCGCCGCCATTGAAAAAGCCGGCAAAGATGACCCCGCCGCTGTCAAAGATGCCCTGGCTGCCCTGCAATACGAAGCAGTCTCCGGCACCATCACCTTCGATGCGCAGCACAACCCCATCAAAAGCGCAGTCGTGATGCAAGTTAAGGATGGCAAAGTTGTATTTGCCGAAAGCATTGCCCCGTAACTTGTCGTAATCTCGGAAGGGGCGGTCTTACGAGACTGCCCCTTCTTTGTTCGGTAGGAACTGCCCATGAACCCAACAACACCTTCCCTTGTACAACAAGTCATCCAAAAACGCTGGCTCGGAAAAGCCTTTATTCTGCTTCTCACCCTGCTGGCGGCATGGCGGATTGTAACCGCTCTGCTGGAAAACCCCACCCTCTTCCTGCAACAGGTGGTGAATGGCTTGCAGCTTGGCTTTGTGTACGCCCTCATCGCCCTCGGATACACGATGGTCTATGGCATTGTGCGCCTCATCAACTTCGCTCATGGCGATGTTTTTATGGTGGGCGCGTTTGTAAGTTATTACTCCATTACCCGTTTTCAACTGCACACCTGGCTGGCGCGACTTGCGCCCGGCTTGCCAGAAGGGGTTGTGCTGGTGATTGGCGCTCTCACCGTCATGGCTGTTTCCATGGCAGCCTGCGCCATCCTCGCAATTGTGATAGAGCGGGTAGCCTACAAACCCCTGCGTAATGCTCCGCGCATTTCTGCACTTATTACCGCAATTGGCGTTTCATTTTTTCTGGAATACTTCGCCGCTTTACAGTTTGTATTCTCACCCAACTTCATCACCTACAAAAGACCCATCCAAGTCGTCACCTGGGCAATCAGCCCCAACGGCATCACCACCCTGGGAGGCGGCAACGCCCCGCCCGAGGGAAGCATCCTCTTCTCCAACATCGCCCTCATCATCATCCTCACCTCCATCGCGTTGATGCTAGGGCTGCAATTCATCGTCAAGCAAACCCGCATCGGCAAAGCCATGCGCACCGTAGCCTACGACAAACAAACCGCCCGCCTCATGGGCATCAACGCAGATGCCATCATCTCCATCACCTTCGCCATCGGCGCAGCCCTGGCAGGCGCGGCAGGCATGTTATACGCCATCGCCTTTCCGCAAATCTTCTTCTGGATGGGCATCATCCCCGGTCTAAAAGCCTTCGTTGCCGCCGTTCTGGGCGGAATCGGCAGCATCCCCGGCGCATTTATCGGCGCCCTCATCATGGGACAAGCCGAAGTCCTCAGCGCCGCCTATATCTCCACCCCCCTGCGGGATGCCATCGCCTTCAGCATCCTCATCATCGTCCTCCTCGTGCGCCCCACCGGCATTTTTGGCGAGCCAGAAAGAGAAAAGGCATAGCCCATGAACAAGATGTCAAAATCCACCCTATGGTTTTTGGGCGGCTCCCTCCTCGTTTATGTCGTTCTGCAAACCCTGGTAAGCACCGGCTTGCTCAATAGCTTCTGGAACACCATCATCCGCCTCGGCGGGGTCATGGTCATCGTCAGCATCGGCCTCAACCTCATCTACGGCATCAACGGGCAATTCTCCCTCGGTCAATGGGGCTTTTACGCCATCGGCGCCTACGCCGCAGCGGATGTGACCTACCGCTGGAGCGTAAACAAAAGCGCGGACGGTCTGGTCGTGCTGATGCTGGCAACCACCCTCAGCGCCATCGCCATCCTATGGCTGCACAAACGCCTCTCCAAAGTGCGCGGGCTCGATTCGCTCTCCGCCTTCACCATCTACCTCACCGCAACCGTCCTGCTCTCGGCGCTCTCGGTCCAAATTGGCATGGCTCTTACCCCCGTCATCACCTCCCTGCTGACAGCCCTGCCCGCCGCCATCGCCATGCAAATTGTCTATTTGCTGGCAGTCCTCTTCAGCGCCGTACTCGCCGCCGAAATCAGCTACCTGTTCGGGCTGCCCATCCTCGCCCTGGGGTCAGACTACTTCGGCATCGCCACCCTCGGCTTCACCATCATCGTCAAAATCCTGCTAGATAACTCCGACTCCCTGCTCGGTTTCGTAGAAATGAAGGGCGCGCGCGGCATGGTCGGCATCCCCAAACTCACTTCCCTGTTTTGGGTATTCATCTTCATCGTGGCAGTCGTCATCGTCACCCGCAACCTGCTCCGCTCCAGTTACGGACGCGCCATTCTCTCGGTACGAGAAGATGAAATCGCCGCCAAAGCCATGGGCATTGACATTGCCGAATACAAGGTCATTGCCTTTGTGCTGGGAAGTTTCTTCGCCGGGCTTGCGGGCGGCTTATACGCCCACATCAACGGCTTCTTGCACCCGGACACCTTCAACTTCATCAAATCCTTCGACCCGATGATTGTCATCGTCTTCGGCGGCTTGGGCAGCATCACCGGAACCGTCTTTGCCTCCTTCGCCTGGGCGCTGGTACTGGAAGGCGTTCTGCGCCTCTTCCTGCCAGAAGGATTTGAAACCTGGCGCTTCGTGGTCTACCCCCTGCTCCTGCTCATCATCATGCTCCTGCGCCCCAAAGGCATCCTCGGAGATTTTGAAATCCCCTTCCTGCGGCAGGTACTGCCTCAGCCGCGCAAAAAAGAACAAAACACCCCGGCGGAGGCAAACGCATGAACAGCACAGCCACCCCTCTCCTCAAAGTAGAAGACCTCAGCAAAAACTTCGGCGGTCTGCGCGCCGTCAACAACATCAACCTGGAACTCTACCCCGGCGACCTGGCAGGGCTGATTGGACCCAACGGCGCAGGCAAAACCACCGCCTTCAACCTCATCACCGGCGTTTACGTTCCCACCTCCGGCAAAGTCACCTTCAACAACCAGAACATCGGCGGGCTGGCACCCCATACCATCAATCAGATGGGCATCGCCCGCACCTTTCAGAAC
>DYNS01000231.1 GCA_020720965.1 Anaerolinea sp.
TGTTCAGCCGGCGCGGGATCCAGGTCGTTGACCACGACCTTTGCGCCGCGCCGGGCAAGTTCCAAAGCCAACGCCCGCCCAATGCCGCGAGAGCCGCCGGTTACAACCGCTACACGGTCTTTAAGAGATAAAAGTTCGGTCATTTCTCTGCTCCTGAAGGGGGAATTATACACGAGGATAGAACCCGCCCCCAAAGGATGGGTTCTGAATCATCTTGACTTCCCCCCATGGAAATGATATATTCATCCTAATAATCTGATTAATCGAATTGATAGTATAAATGGTTGCCCCCCAACTTCCCCTTTCCGACTTTGTACGTTACCTTGCCTCCCGCCCCCCGGCGGAGGAAAGCCTGCCGCCCCTCGCAACGCTCAGCGCCGAATTGGGCGTAAGCGTTGCCAGCCTGCGCGAGCAGTTGGAGGTGGCGAGGGCGATGGGGCTGGTGGAAGTCAAACCCAGGGTCGGCATCCGCCGTCTGCCCTATTCGTTTTTGCCAGCCGTGCAGCACAGCCTGCGTTACGCTCTGCTGCTAGATTCGGCGCTGTTTGAACGCTTTGCGGACATGCGTAAACACCTGGAAAACGCCTTCTGGCACGAGGCGGTTGCCCTGCTAGCACCGGAAGACCACCAAACCCTGCAAGCGCTCATTGCCAGCGCCTGGGAAAAACTGGAAGGCAGACCGATTCAAATTCCGCATGAAGAGCATAAACAACTACACCTCACCATCTACGCCCGCCTGAACAATCCCTTTGTAAATGGCATTTTGGAAGCTTACTGGCAGGCATACGAGTCGATTGGGCTGAACGTCTTTACCGACTATGACTATCTGCGCCAGGTGTGGAGTTACCACGAAAAGATTGTCCAAGCCATTTGCGCCGGAGATTTTGAAACCGGCTACCGCGCCCAGGTGGAACATGCCAACCTGCTCAACGACCTGCTGGACCACCGCGTAGCCCGCTAGGCAGCCTCCATGACCGAAACGCAAATCATCCACGCCGATTGTTTACAGGCATTGCCCGCCCTGCCAGAGAATTCCATAGACCTGACCCTCTTCTCCCCGCCTTATGACGGCATCCGCGACTATAAAAAGAACTGGAGTTTTGATTTTGCCAGCCTCGGCAAAGAACTCTTCCGCGTAACCAAAGATGGAGGCGCGGCGGTTGTGGTCATTGGTGATGGCACCAAAAATTTCGCAAAGTCCCTTACGTCTTTTCGGCTTGCAGTTAACTGGGTTGATGAAATCGGTTGGAAACTATTTGAAAGCGTCATCTACAAAAGAGATGGCAACCCCGGCGCATGGTGGAATCAACGCTTTCGCGTTGACCATGAGTATATTCTGATGTTCTTCAAGGGCAGCCGTCCTAAAACTTTCCATAAGGAACATCTCATGGTTCCGAGTAAACACGCCGGGAAGGTCTACTCTGGCACCGACCGGCTTACCAATGGCGGTTTCAAAAAAATTGAGCCAAAAGTTGTCAATCCGCTGAAATGTCGTGGCACCGTTTGGAATTATTCCACTAGCAACACAGAAGGCAATAAATTAAAACTCCAACATCCCGCCACTTTTCCAGATAAGTTAGCAAGCGACCTGATTTTATGCTTCTCCGAGCCTGGCGATACGGTATTAGACCCCATGTGCGGCAGCGGAACAACTTGTGTGCAGGCAAAACAGCATCAGCGCCGGACAATCGGCATCGAAATCAGCGCCGAATATTGCCAAATTGCCCAGAAACGCCTAACTGTCGACACTGAAACTATCCACTGACACTACCCACTTATCACCCTCACCCCCAAAGGAGTAATATGACCGAACAAGTTGTGAACGACTTTTCCATCACGGTTGGCACACCCAATGGCTCTGGCAGTTCCACCGCCAACAATACCATTTTGCGCGCCATCTTCAAGATGGGCATTCCGGTTTCCGGCAAAAACCTGCTACCCTCCAACATTCAGGGTTTGCCCACCTGGTACACCATCCGCGTCAGTGGGCAGGGCTTCCTCGCGCGGCGCGAAGACCAGGAGATTGTTATCAACCTCAACGCGCAGTCTTTTGCCAAAGACCTGGCAAGCGTCAAATCTGGCGGCGCGTTCTACTACGAAGACAGCATCAAACAGCCCATTGCCCGCACCGACATCGCCATCTACCCCATGCCGGTGAAAAAAATCGTGCGCGAAATTCCAGACCTGCCTGCCAACCTGCGCGACCTGGTGAGCAACATGGTCTACGTGGGCATTTTGGCGCAAATGATTGGGATGGACAAAGAAAAGATTGAACTGGCGCTCAAATTCCACTTCAAAGGCAAAGAAAAACCGGTTGCCCTCAACATGGCAGCCGTCCATGCCGGGGCGCAGTGGGCAGCCGCCAACCTGGAAAAGAAAGACCCCTACTTTTTGCAAGCGATGAACAAAACCGATGGGCTTATTATGACAGACGGCAACACCGCCGGGGCGCTCGGCTCCATTTATGGCGGGGTGCAATTTGTCGGCTGGTATCCCATCACCCCTGCCACCAGCCTGGCAGAAGCCCTCAGCGAATACCTGCCCAAACTGCGCTCGGATGCCGAAGGCAAACACACCTTTGCCATCGTCCAGGCGGAAGATGAACTCGCCGCCATCGGCATGACCATCGGCGCGGGATGGGGCGGTTTGCGCTCCATGACCTCCACCTCCGGACCCGGCTTGAGCCTGATGACCGAGTACCTGGGGCTGGCATACTTTGCGGAAGTGCCGGTTGTCGTTTGGGATGTCGTCCGCATGGGACCCAGCACCGGCTTACCCACCCGCACCGCTCAGAGCGACCTGAGCTTCATCTCCCACATCGGGCACGGCGATACAGACTCCGTCATCCTCCTGCCGGGAGACATTAACGAATGTTTTGAATTCGGCTGGAAAGCCTTTGACATTGCCGAGCGCCTGCAAACCCCGGTCTATGTCGTCATCGACATGGACTTCGGCATGAATCAATGGATGACCGAACCCTTCCGCTACCCCGAAACCCCCATGGACCGGGGCAAAATTTTGTGGGAAGAAGACCTGGAGAAAATTACCGACTTCGGACGATACAAAGACCTGGATGGTGACGGCATTCCCTACCGCACCGTACCGGGCAACCGTCACCCGCGCAGCGCCTACTTTACACGCGGCACCGGGCACGATGACCACGCCAAATACAGCGAAGACCCCAACGTCTGGCACGCCAACATGGAACGCCTAAAACAAAAGTTCCAAACCGCCCGCCAATACGTCCCCCAACCCGTCCTGCACGGCGAAGGCTCCCCGGTTGGCATCATCGCCTTTGGCTCCACCGACCCGGCAATTGAAGAGGGTCGCTACCAGATGGAGCAAGAAGCCGGGCTCAAAACCGACTACATGCGAGTCCGCGCCCTGCCCTGCACCCCGGAAGTGGGCGAATTTATCCGCAACCACGAGCGCATTTACATTGTGGAACAAAACCGGGATGGGCAATTACACGCCTGGCTGACCGCCCGCAACCCGGAATACGCCACCCGCTTTATCTCCATCGCCTACTCAGACGGCTTACCGCCCACCGCCAAATGGGTGAAGACAGCCATTTTGGAAAAGGAGCAAAACTAATATGAGCGAATCTCTCCCTATGGCAGGCGCTTCGGCGCAGGTAAACGCCGCCGGTCTTAGCAAAAACGACTATCGCGGCGCACCCAGCACCCTGTGCGTGGGCTGCGGTCACAACTCCATCGCCAATCAAATTGTCGCAGTCGCCTACGAACTCAACATCGTACCAGAAAACATCGTCAAATTCAGCGGAATCGGCTGCTCCAGCAAATCGCCCACCTACTTCCTCAACCGCTCCTTCGGCTTCAACGGCTTGCACGGACGGATGCCCTCCCTGGCAACCGGCGCCCTCTTTGCGGATGTCTCCCTCAAGGGCTTGGGCGTTTCCGGCGATGGCGACACCGCCAGTATCGGCATGGGACAGTTCAAGCACGCCATGCGCCGCAACCTGAACATGGTCTACATTGTGGAAAACAACGGCGTGTACGGTCTCACCAAAGGGCAATTCTCCGCCACCGCAGACGTGGGCTTGGAACTTAAAAAACAGGGCAAAAACCTGTACCACCCCATCGATATTTGCATGGAAGCCATGGCTTCCCGCGCCACCTTTGTCGCCCGCCTCTTTGCCGGGAACGCCAAACAGCTCAAAGAAGTCCTCAAAGCCGCCATCGCCCATCGCGGCATCGCCGTCATAGACATCATCAGCCCCTGCGTCACCTTCAACAACCAGGAAGGCACCTACTATTCCTACACCTACGGCAAAGAAAAAGAAGAACCCCTGCACGACGTCACCTTCCACTTCGCCTCGGATGCCACCCAAAACACCCTCACCTACGTCCCGCAAAAAGAAGAAATCAAACTGGAAGCCGACATGGTGGAAGGCGAAATCCGCGAGGTAAAACTGCACGACGGTTCCTTCATCACCCTCAAAGCGTTGGAAAAACACTACGACCCCACCGACCGCATGAACGCCATCCGCACCCTGGAAGAAGCCGGAGATAACGGCTGGCTCCTCACCGGAATCTTGTACGCCAACCCCGAAGCCCCCGCCCTGCCCGACCTCTACCGCCTGACAGACAGCCCCCTCAACCGGCTGACGGAAAAAGACCTGCGCCCCGCGCCGGACACCATCGCAAAACTCAATGCAATGATGTTCTAAAACATTCAGAACAGGCAAAACCCCCTTTCGACACCGAAAGGGGGTTTTTGATATACTTCGGCGCGTGCTACCCATCAGCCCCACCCTTTCCATTCCACAAGAAGAACTACACCTGGATTTCATCCGCGCTGCCGGACCCGGCGGGCAAAATGTGAACAAGGTCGCCACCGCCGTGCAACTGCGCTGGGACGTTGCCCACTCTGCCAGCCTGCCGCAAGACGTAAAAGAGCGCCTCCTGCGCCTGGCAGGCTCCCGCGCCACCTCGGAGGGAGTCATCATCCTCGAGGCGCGTCAATACCGAACCCAGGAGCAAAACCGCGCCGATGCCCTCCTGCGCCTCACCGCCCTCATCCAACAGGCGCTCAAAACCCCCAAACCCCGCAAAAAGACCAAACCGGGCATAGCCGCCAGCGCCGCCCGCGTCTTTGCCAAAAAACGGCG
>DYNS01000232.1 GCA_020720965.1 Anaerolinea sp.
TATTTTCGCGAAAAATTTCGGTTTCAAAGAGGAGAATCAGTTCCCGCTCTGCCAGTTCTTGCAAATCTGCCAGGTTGCAGCCCGCCTGAGCATATACCCAGGAAACCGCCACCGCTTGCGGTTCCTGCATTAAAAAGCGCAAAGCCCGCTGACGGCGCTCCAGCGTGGCGGGGGTGCGCCCCAAAGTGGGCAGGGATTCCTGGGCTTGTTGGGGCGTTACCGCCAACTGCGCCATGCGGATGTATTTGGGGCGCACCGAGGGCGGGGGCAGTACCGAGCGGGTGTTAAGAATCCCCTGACGGACAAGCGCCTGGGCAGATTTTCGCCAGTCCACCCGCGCAAAGTGACTCTCCAATTGCCTGCCGCGCAGGGGTCCGCGTTCTTGCAGCAAAGCGAGAATCCGCGCCTGGGTGGGGGAAATGCCCGCCAGGGCGGGGCTACCCCGGAGGGTATAGAGGGTATCGGCTTGTTTGCTGATGCCGGTAGGGAGCATGAGGGCGATAAAGGCGGCAACCGGCTGCAAAGTCTCTTGCGCCAAATGACGCGCCAGCCAAACCTGGGCAGGGGTGAGAACCGGGTTGGGGTCCAGCAAATCCAGAATGGCTTTAGGCTGGGCAACCGAGGGGGCGGGGAGCAGGTCTAGCGCCACGCCCTGGGCGGTCTGCGCCCCAAAAGGCAAAGTGACCAGGCTGCCCACCCCAATCTGCCCGGCAAGGTGGGGTGGGATGGCGTAGTCGTATTCTCCAAAGACGGAGGGGAGGTTTACAGCGGCGCGGAGGTACATGGGCAAAGGCTTTTAGGGGTTGGCAAAGGTGAAAATGGCAACCGAATCGTTTTCAAACACGAGGGGGGTTTGGGCGGAGAGCAGGGAGGTGTAAAGGGGGCTGGTTTGGGTGGCAAGAATCCCCTCGCAATCGGCAGAGGGGGTGCATTTTTTGGGCAGAAAGAGAAAGTTGAAGGCGGGCAAACCCTGAGTCTCTTTTTGCAAACAGGCAGCATCTTTCCAGTAACAGGCCTGGGTGGATTGAATTTGGGAGGTGTAAGCAAAAAAAGTATCGCCCTGTATCCATTCCCGCCCCTGCACGGTGCTTATGGAATGCTGACCGGTCAGGGCGGGGAACCATTCGGTTACGGGGTCAGAGAAAAAGGAGGGGTTGCCGGTAAGGACAAGGAAGCGGCTTTGAGGGGGCAGGTTGTCTTTTGTCCACTGCATGGCTTGCACAAGCGGGGGCTGCAAGGCTGTTTGGGAAAAATGCAAAAGAGATAGATACGCGCCCGTGAGATTGAGAAAGAGAAGGTAGGCAACCGCCCCTGCCCGCCACCACGCCGAAGGTTTGGACTCGTTCCACTGCGCCAGCAGGAATTGGGCAGCCAGAATGGACCAGGGCACAAGAGCAACCACGCTTGCGTTACGAGGATTGACCAGGTAAGGGGCAAGAAGAAAAGCAGGGATGAGCCATTCCTTTTTGGAAAGCGCCCCAAACAAGCCTAGTAAACCCGCCATGGCAAGAAGGGAAAAAGGCGACTCGGATACCATTTTGATGGCGGTTATCTGGTAAATTGCCCACAAAAGGTTATAGTAACCGGTTTGGGGGGCATTCAGAAAAGGGGAAACTCCCCACCGAAGGAGAACAGTAGCCCACCAGGGCGAGGAGAGAATCAACACGCCCAGAGCGACCCATAACGCCTTTTTGAAGTTATTCCAATGGGGTCGAAACAAAAAGAACGTGACCGGTAGGGCAACCGCATGGAGGAGCATTTCCGGGTGGGTGAGAACAGTGAGGGCGGCGGCGAGAATGGTCTGCCACACTGCGCTGCGGCGCTCCTCCCAAAAAAGTTGATAACTGGCTGTAACAGTGAGCAGCAAAAAGAAAAAACCGGGAGCGCGGGTAAGCCCCCCACCCATCAGCAGCCAGAGATGCGAGGCAGGCGCAAGCGCATACAAGAGCGCCGCCACCGAGGCTTTTAGCGGGTCTTTGAGCATGACATGGGCAAGACGGAAGACAAGCAGAATGGAGGCGGTGGCAAAAAAAGGCGGCATCCACAATAAGGCTTGCAAGGGGGAGATGCCCATCCGTGTGAGCGCGGCTGCCAGGTAAAAAGACAAGGGCGGGTAAGCAAGAGGGATTTGTAACTGATTGTAAGTGGTCGTAGCAGGCAGCAGGAAGTTATTCGCCAAAATATCTTCAATGATGACGTAGAACATCCCGCCGTCATTGGGCGGGAACCCAGCCGAAAAAGCCGGGAGAAAACGAAACCACCCACCCAAAAGAAAAGCCAGCAGAACAATGAGAAGGGAGAGCTGTGGGTTGGTAAGGGGAAGGGTCTTATTTTTCATAGGCCTTTTTTTCCGAATAACAAAACCCCCATCGGCTGGGATGGGGGCTGTGGCGGAGAGAGTGGGATTCGAACCCACGGTAGACTAGAAGCCTACAACGGTTTTCGAGACCGTCCCATTCAACCACTCTGGCATCTCTCCGTGCGGCGGGGGGAGATTATACCCCACATTTGAAAAAGTCCGATTCGCCGGGCAAATTCCCATCATCACGGTATGAGCCGGTTAAATTTCCAGTGTCTGATGCGCCTCCGGGTAAAAGACCTTGTGCAAACCACCTTCCATCAATTTCTGCTTCAGGGGGAGGGCGGCGCGTTCTTCGCCGTGTACCAAGAAGATGCCGTGCTTTTGTCCGTTTCCGGCGCGGGCATATTGGGTGAGGAAATCCTGCCCGGCGTGGGCGGAAAGCCCGCCGATGGTGGCGATTTCGGCGCGGCGGTAAAAGACCTCGCCAAAGATTTTTATCTTCTCTTCCCGGTCTGCCAGGCGGCGACCGAGAGTGAAGGGCGCTTGCCAGGAGACGATGACGATGGTGTTGCGAGCGTCTTCGATATTGTTCTTAAGATGGTGCAG
The DNA here is from genome assembly GCA_020720965.1 of Anaerolinea sp. Taxonomy (GTDB): domain Bacteria; phylum Chloroflexota; class Anaerolineae; order Anaerolineales; family Villigracilaceae; genus UBA5195. The sequence continues at coordinate 2,909 of DYNS01000232.1, forward strand.
GATGCGCCCGTTTTCTGCCATGCCCGAGGCGGAGATGATGACCATTGGTTCGCGTCTCTCGTTTAGCTGCTTGGATTCTTGTACCGAGCGAATGTAGGTTAGTCCGTCAAAATCCAGGGCGGGGTGTTTGCCTTTGAGCATGAAGTCCCAGGTTTCAGCATCAAAATATTCGCGGTAACGCTTAAACACATCGGTTGTGTTCACTGCGAGGGGGCTATCTACGAACACGGGCAGGCGCGGAATATCCCCGGCTTCTATCATACGGTGCAGGTTGTAGACAATTTCCTGGGTGCGCCCCACCGCAAAGGAGGGGATGACGACCTTGCCACCCTTTTTGACGGTGTTATAGACGACATCCCGCAGTTCCTTGTAGGCAAGTTCCGGGTCGCGGTGAGGTTTGTCGCCGTAGGTCGATTCCATGATGAGCAGGTCGGCAGCTTCCGGCAGGATGGGGTCGCGCAAGAGAGGGAGTTTGAGCCTGCCAATATCGCCGGAGAACCAGATTTTGGTGTGGCGGTTGTTTTCTTCCACATCCAAAAAAGCGGCGGCGGAGCCCAGAATGTGACCTGCTTCAACCAATTTGGCGTTTACGCCCGGAATAGGTTCAAAATCTATGCCCAAGTCCACCGGTTTCATCAGCGGGCGGACAAGTTCGGCATCTTCTTCGGTGTAGATGGGTTCAATCTGTTCCTTGCCGCGCCGCTCGTCTCGGTAGTTCAGGTATGCCGCATCCGATTCCTGGATATGTCCGGAATCGCGCAGCATGATGTCGGTAAGGTCTATGGTGGGGGCAGTGGCGTAGATTTTCCCGGTAAAGCCCTGTTTCACCAGGTTGGGCAGGTTGCCGCTATGGTCAATGTGGGCATGGGAGAGGATGACTGCGTCAATTGTGGAGGGGTCAAAGGGGAAGTTGCGGTTGCGCTCGTAGGTTTCGCTGCGCCTGCCCTGATACATGCCGCAGTCTAACAAGAGGTTTGCGCCGTTTACTTCCAACAGGTGCATGGAACCGGTGACCGTTTGGGCTGCTCCGTGAAAACGAATCTTCATCTCTTCCTCCTGTTCTGTTTCTTTGGTTATGGGCTGATGATTTTAAGAATTTCCTCTCCAAAGCGCTGCACCCGCGAAGGGGATTCGTCCATAATTTGGGCAAGGGCGGCAGGGCTGCTGGGGGCTTGCTCCGCAATGGCTTGCACATATTGGCGGGGCAAAACAACATCGGATTCTACTTTGAGTTCTTCCGCTTTCATTTTACGCCATGTTTTAAGGGCATTGATGCGGTTTAACAACTTCTCGGATGGTTTAACGGTGGGGGTGGGGCGCACCAAAGGGGCGTGGGCGGCACGGCGCAGAGCTTCCAGGATGCTTTTTCCAAACCGCTCCAACTGACGGGGAGTCATGCCTGCGGCGGCGAGGTCTGCCTGGGTTTGGGGCATTTCTGTGGCGAGTTTAAGCAGGAGGCGGTCATCCAGTACCTTGAAGATGGGGCGATTAAGGCGTTCTGCCAGGCGCTCGCGGGTGAGGCAGAGTTCATTGAGGGCGGTCTGCCCACGCGGGGTAAGCGCCTGGTTGCCGTTGATGCGTTCCCAGCGTTCACGCTGCGGTTTAGGCTCCGGGTTGGTTAGGGGTTGGCAGGCGCGGGCAAAATCTTCCTGCGCCAGTTGCCACAGGTCAGCAGCACGCAACTCGGTTTCCAAGACATCACGCAGGTTGAGCAGGTAGTGAGTATCCAGGCGGGCGTAGTCAATTTGCTCCGGGGGCAGGGGGCGGGCGCTCCAGTTGGCTTTTTGGTAGCGTTTGTCCATTTCCAGTTCAAATTTTTCTTTGAGCAGGCTGCTCAATCCCATTTGTTTGTAGCCAAGGGTGCGGGCGGCGAGCATGGTGTCGAAAAGATTGGAGAAGGTGAGGTCGAAGTCGCGGCGCAGACCGATGAGGTCATATTCCGCTGCGTGAAAAACTTTTTCGATGGCTGGGTTGGCAAAGAAATCTACCAGCGGGGTGAGGTCGTTGAGGGCAAGCGGGTCTACGAGGTAGTCTTGCGAGGGGGTGGAGAATTGCAAAAGGCAGACTTGTTCGCGGTAGACATACAGCGAGTTGGCTTCTGTATCTACCGCCACGCGAGGGTGTCGGGAGAGTTCTGCGGCGAGGGCTTGCAGGTCGGGGAGTTTATCTACCCAGATGGGCGGGGAGGCGAGGGGGTTTTGTTCTGTCATGCG
>DYNS01000554.1 GCA_020720965.1 Anaerolinea sp.
GATGAATTCCCCGGTAGCCTAACCCGACCCGCCGCCCCCTCAGCCATCGCGGAATTCATCTTCCCCCTCACCCTCAACCTGACAGAAGCCGCCCGCGCCGCCGGAAAAACCCTGCCCCTCAACGCCCAACCGCAAGGGATTCTCTACCGCCCCGCCCTGCTCGCCCATAGCCGCGTGCGCCTGCTAGACCGTAAACTGGGCGTAGATAGCGAAGTGGAACGCGCCGCCCTGGTGAAAAACCTGGACAGGCGCGGCGTAGTACGCTGGGAACAAGAAATAAGCCCCAACCTGCCCCTCACCCGGCTGGAAACCGCCCCCCAACCCGGCGCCCGCTTTGAAACCCCCGCCGCCCCCCTCACCGACTCCAAACTCCTCGCCACCCTGCAACGCGACTTCGTAGACTGGGTCTACCGCAACACCGCCGTCACCGCTCGCGCCAACGAACCCCTCAAAGTGTACGCCGGACCAGACATCTCCCCCGCCGACTTCCGCGCCGCTTGCGCCGAAGCCGCCCGCACCGCCAGAGACAAAGAACTGAGCAAAGCTACCGCCACCCTGGATAGGCAGCTCCTCACCCTGCAAGAAAGAATCGCCCGTGAAGAACGCGAACTGGAACAAGACCAACGCGAGTTGGAAAGCCGCAAATGGGAAGAAAACGCCACCCATGCCGAGAACGTCTTTGGGCTATTCACCGGCAAAGGCTCCATGCGAAAAGTTTCCTCCTCCATGACCAAACGCCGCATGACCGAACAAGCCAAAGCCGAGGTGGACGAATCGGTTCAGGCGATTAAACAATTTCAGGCGCAGGCGCAAGACCTGCAACAGCGCCGCGCCGCCCTGGAGCGCGAGATTAACGACCGGTGGGCAACCCTCGTCAACCAGGTTCGGGAAATCCCCGTGCCGCCCAAAAAGACCGACATCTTCCTGGAACATTTTGGCGTAGCCTGGGTTCCCTACTACCTCGTCCTTTCGGACGGGGAACTATACGAAATTGCGGGCATGGGAGGCGCATAAATGCCCCTCAGCCTCCTCCCCCTCCTCGCCGCCGCCATTGTGTGGGGCGTTGTTCACTCCCTGCTCGCAAGCCACACCTTCAAAGCCTGGGTGCGCCGCCTGGCAGGCGAAAAAGCCTACAACCGCTTTTACCGCTTCGCCTACAACCTCTTCGCCGCCGCCAGCCTGCTGCCCCTCCTGGCAATGCTCCTCACCCTGCCCGATTCGCACCTCTACACCATCCCCGAACCCTGGGTATACCTCTCCGTTCTCATTCAGGGCGGGGCGGTTTTCGTTCTCATCGGCGGGGTCATCCAAACCGGCGTGTTTGAATTTGCCGGGCTAACCCAACTGAGCGGGCTGGAAGAAAAACCGGAAATGGTGACAGACGGCTACTACGCCTACGTCCGACACCCGCTCTACACCGCCAGCCTCGCCCTGC
>DYNS01000555.1 GCA_020720965.1 Anaerolinea sp.
GGAAAATGCCTTCATCCCGCTTACCACCAACCTAGACCCTGGGCTGGAAGAAGACTGGCTGTACACAGGGCGCGCATTTTCGATCAACCCGCTCATGGCAGATAGCGGCTGGATGGTGACTCTGCGCGAAGATTTAGGCGCACAAACCTACTGGCGGCTGTACATCCGCGCTAGTATTCAAGACGGCTCACTGGGCGAACCCATTCACAACGCGCCCTGGAATTTAAGCGCGCGCTATGAACTTGATCCGCGCGCGTATGAACAAGGTGGAAAATACGCGGCTGTGCCTTCGGGGTATTGGGTAGACCTAACCGCGCTTGCTGCCGCCTACCAGTGGGAACGCCAGCCAGCCCTGCCCAATTGGCGCACCTATTATCGCGGGTCGCGCTTCACTGAATTTGCCTTAACCGGTGGCTTGGATTGGTACGCTGCCATGCGCGAGTTGTACCCCGTTGAGGCGTTAATCACCCCTACCCGCGTGCTGCCGCCTTCGCTAACGCCCACCCGCACATTCACGCCGACAGAGACTCCGCGCCCCACACGCACCCCGCGCCCCACCTACACCGCAAGCCTCTCGCCCACGCCCACAGATACTCCCCTGCCAACCCATACCCCCGTGCCATCGCCCACGCCCCCGACGATTATTCCGTGAAATTAAAAACCTTACCTGGTATCTATAAAACAACCCTCTACATTTTATTTTTGGCTCTGCTTGCTGCATGTACCCCCAAAGGCAGCGTAGTAAGCCCAACACCAGTAATGGCAGAGGTGGTCATCAGCCCGCCCGCAGCGCCGCAAAGCCTAAACCTGGCAGAAGTTCAACCTTCGCCAATTCCATTTCAATTTAATCTGCCCACCCCTGGCGCAGAACCCATCTCAGGCTGGCGCCCGCCGCTGTACCCCATCCCCTGGGCAATGTCTGCTTATGACCATTTTTATTTTGCGCGCCCCATTGCAGCAGATCAAATCAACTGGCCCCTCGCCGACTATCGCTACGGCGGAATATTTTTCAAAGACGTGGTACATACCGGCGTGGATATTGATGCCGAGCAGGGTGCGCCCATTTTGGCATCGGGCGCGGGGACTGTAGTTTGGGTGGGCTGGGGCTTGTTTACCGAGACCCCCGGCAACGAGAAAGACCCCTACGGGCTGGCGGTTGTGCTGCGGCACGATTTTGGCTACAACAATCAACAATTACACACTGCCTACGCGCACATGAGCAAAACACTGGCGACTATCGGGCAGCATGTCCAAACGGGAGATTTAATCGGTCTGGTTGGCGCAACGGGCGCAACCACCGGACCACACATTCACTTTGAAGTGCGGCTGGGGGGAAACTCCTTTCATCAAACGCTCAACCCCGAATTATGGCTCGCACCGCCGCAGGGTTGGGGTGTGCTGGTGGGACGTTTGACCGATGAAGATAAGGAG
>DYNS01000556.1 GCA_020720965.1 Anaerolinea sp.
GACGATGATGTCCTTTTCGGTTGTGGCTGCTTTGCGGCTTAAATCCAGCGAGTCGCCGCGAAAGTCCGGGATGGTGTCGAACAGAACCGGCTCCATGTAGTTATGCCCCAAAATGACGGCGTTGCGCTCCCGCTTAAGGCGGTTAATTTCCACCGCAATTTCGGCTTTGTAATACAGTTCCGGGTCTGGCACAAACTTTCCCAGGCGGGTTTTCATTTGCTCGTAGAGGGCTTGGGCTTCCGGGTTCATTTTTCTCCTTTTTGGGGTGGGGTAAAGTCTAAAGAAACATCCAGCACCGGGGCGGAGTGGGTGAGAGCGCCGATGGAGATGAAATCTACCCCGGTTTGGGCAATGGCGCGGATTCTCTCCAGGCTCACATTGCCGGAGGCTTCCAGCAAGGTCGAGGTGTTGCCGCGCAGGGCAACCGCTTCGCGCATCATCTCCAGGCTCATGTTGTCCAGCAAAATCCGCTCCACATTCAGGCGCAGGGCTTCGCGCACATCTTCCAGGGTGCGGGCTTCCACTTCCATTGGCAAGCCGGTTTGGGCGGCGCGGGCGCGGTGTACCGCCTCGGTAATAGACCCGGCAAAATCGATGTGATTGTCTTTGATGAGAATCATGTCGTATAGCCCCATGCGATGATTTTCGCCACCGCCGCGCCGTACTGCCAGTTTATCCGCCTGGCGCAATCCCGGTGCGGTTTTGCGCGTATCCAATATTTTGGCATTGGTCCCGGCAACAGCGCGGACAAATTGGTGGGTAAGGCTGGCTATGCCGCTCATGCGCCCCAAAAAGTTGAGGGCGGTGCGCTCGGCGGTGAGCAGGCTGCGGGCAGAACCGGCAAGGGTGGCAAGGATTTGGCGATTCTGTACGAGGTCGCCTTCCTGCGCGAGGGGCTTAAACTGCACCTGGGCATCTACCGCGAGAAAGACGGCTTGCGCCACATCCAACCCGGCAACGATTCCGGTTTGTTTGGCAATAATCTGCCCGGTCATCTGCGCTCCGGGCGGCAGGATGCTGTTGCTGGTGGCGTCTCCCGCGCCGATGTCTTCGGCAAGAGCCTGCTCAATGGTTTGTAACAGGCTGAGGGGTAGGGTATTCAAGGAATCTCCTTTTGTGTAAAAAATACACTTACTGCGGCGAAAAATGAAAGCGGGCGAATCACCCGCTTTCTTCCATTGTATAGCCGGGGCTTTTCTTTTGTCAAGTTGGGTCAGTCTATGTCGTTGTAAGTCCAATAACGGTTTACAAAGAAGTTCCACATCATCACAATCCCTACCGCTGCCGCCAGGGTGATGTTGTGACTGAGGAAGGTGTGCAGGTTTTCCAGCAGGCTAAGACGGGAGCCTGCCAGGAGGGAATCCAGCGCCGGTTCGCCGTAGGTAAGGATGGGGATGCGGATGAGCAGCCCAACCGCATTGAC
>DYNS01000557.1 GCA_020720965.1 Anaerolinea sp.
GAGCGGCTGGAAACCCCCGCCCCCGCGCCTCCTCCCTCCTCCGCGCCCACCTCCCTCTTCTCGCCTCAAATCCTCGCCCCCAAGGTGGAAGAAAACCGCGCCCCGCGCCTCATCACCATCCGCCTGCGCCCCAGCGGTGACGCGGAACGGGACCGCCGCCGACTTCAGAACATCTACTTCATCCTGCACTCGGTTCCGGGCAAAGACCGCTTTCAATTCCAAATTTTTGAAGGCGGCAAAGGGCATCTCATCGACTTTCCCAATGACAACACCCACATCACGCCGGAAATGCTCTCCCGCCTGCAAAAACTTACCGGCGAGCAAAACTGGCAGATAGAAGATATTCTCCCGCTCTAAACCCACCCCGGAGTGTGACCCATGACCTTTGCCCAAAGAGTTGCCACCCTGCAAGCCGAAGGCGCTTATCAGATGCTCGCCCGCGCCCAGGCGCTGGAAAAAGCCGGGCGCAGCATCATCCACCTGGAAATTGGCGAACCAGATTTTCCCACCCCGGAGCATATCCGCCAGGCGGGGGTGAACGCCATTCTTCAGGGACGTACCCGCTACAACCCCCCGGCAGGGATTGTGGAACTGCGCGAGCGCATCGCGGCCCAGGCAGCCCTTCAACGCGGGGCAGAAATTACCCCGCAGCAGGTTGTCGTTACGCCCGGCGCAAAGCCGAACCTCTTCTTCCCCACCCTCGCCCTCATCCAACCCGGTGACGAAGTCCTCTACCCCGACCCCGGCTTCCCCACCTACGAAGCCATGATTCAGGTTGCCGGGGGCGTTCCCGTCCCCGTCCCCCTGCGAGAAGAAACCGGCTTCTCCTTTGACCTGCAAGTCTTCGACAGCCTGCTCTCGCCCCGTACTCGCATGGTCATCCTCAACTCACCGGGCAACCCCACCGGCGGCGTAATGCCCCTTGCCGACCTGCAACACATTGCGGATGCGGCGCAGCGCCTGGGCTTTTGGGTCATGTCGGACGAAATCTACTCCCGCCTGGTGTTTGACGGTCAAACTGCCCCCAGTATCTACGCCCTGCCCGGCATGGCGGAGCGCACCATCATCATAGACGGCTTCTCCAAAACCTATTCCATGACCGGTTGGCGACTCGGCTACGGAATTATGCCCCCTGCCCTGGCAGACCGGGTGAACCTGCTCCTCACCCATTCGGTGGGCTGCACCGCTCACTTTACCCAATACGCCGGGCTGGAAGCCCTGCGCGGCGCTCAGACCGGGGTTGATGAGATGGTCGCCGCTTACCAACAACGCCGTGATGTCCTCATTGCCGGGCTAAATCAAATCCCCGGAGTCACTTGCCGCCTGCCCGAAGGCGCTTTTTACGCCTTTCCCAACATCACCGCCCTGGGGCGTTCCTCCGCCGACCTGGCAAATTACCTGCTGGAAGAAGCCGGAGTTGC
>DYNS01000233.1 GCA_020720965.1 Anaerolinea sp.
CCCCGCCTCCGGCGCAGACGCGAAGCGCCTCCCCCTGAAGCAAGCGCAGGCAGAAGGCAAGGTCATCTCCTTTGATGCCGCCCCCGCCTACATCGAACACATCCAAAAACTGATAGACCTGCAACCGATTCAAGACGCCGGGCTTACCGTGTTGGTAGATGCCATGTGGGGCAACGGTGCGGGCTGGTTTACCCGCCTGCTACAAAACGGAAAAACCCGCGTGCTGGAAATTCATAACAGCCGCAACCCGGTCTTCCCGGAGATGAAACGCCCCGAACCCATTCCGCCAAACATAGATGTTGCCCTGGCTGCCACCCGCGAACACAACGCCGACATCCTCCTCATCACCGATGGAGACGCCGACCGTCTGGGCGTGGGCGATGAAAACGGCGCATTCATCAACCAACTACGGGTATACGGCTTGCTGGCATACTACCTGCTGGAAATTCGCGGCGAGCGCGGCGACATTGTAAAAACCCTCTCCACAACCGGCATGTTGAACATCCTGGGGGCGCAATATGGCGTTCCCGTCCACGAAACCGGGGTGGGCTTTAAGTATGTTGCCCCCAAAATGACCGAGACCAATGCCCTCATCGGCGGCGAAGAAAGCGGCGGCTACGCTTTCCGCGGCAACGTGCCAGAACGGGATGGCATCCTGGCAGGCTTATACATGCTGGATTTTATGGTAAAGACCGGCAAAAAACCCACCGAACTGCTGCAACTCCTCTTTGAAAAAGTGGGCGGCGAATTCTTCTACGACCGCATAGACAGCCCCTTCAGCGGAGACCGCGCCGCCCGCGAGCAAATCATCCTCAACGCCAACCCCCAAACCATTGGCGGGCTAAAAGTAACCGGCTTGCTCACCATAGACGGCTTCCAATTCAAACTGGAAGACGGCGGCTGGCTGCTCATCCGCTTCAGCGGCACCGAACCCATCCTGCGCGTCTACTGCGAAACCCGTCACGGCGACAAAGTCCAAGCCATTTTACAAGACGGGCTAAAAGTGGCGGGAATCGTCAAGTAATCCACTCCCGACCAAAAACCATGCGCCTCACCGACACCCACTGCCACCTGGACTACGAAAAATTCTCCCCAGACCGGGCAGAAGTGTTGCAACGCGCCTGGGAAGCCGGGCTGGAGAAGATTCTCATCCCTGGGCTAAACCTGGAATCCTCCCACGCCGCCCTCGCCCTGGCAGAACGCGACCCGCGCCTGTTTGCCGCAGTCGGCATTCACCCATCCGATGCCCTCACCTGGCAGGAAAACAGCCTCGCCGCCCTGCGCGAGATGGCGCAATCCAACCGCGTAAAAGCCATTGGCGAAATTGGGCTGGATTACTACTGGGACGATGCCCCTCACCCGCTTCAACACAGCATCCTGCAAGCCCAACTCCAACTGGCAGAAGAACTGCGCCTGCCCGTCATCCTGCACCTGCGAGAAGCCGCAGACGCGCCCGAAGGCAGCTGCTCCCAAGACCTGTTGGCAATCCTGCGCCCCTGGGCGCAGCGCCTGCAAGCCCAAAACAACCCCCTGGCGCAGCGCCCCGGCGTATTCCACTCCTTCAGCGGCTCGGCGGAGGTCGCCCGGCAAGCCCTCGCCCTCGGCTTCTACATCGGCATCAGCGGACCCATCACCTACAAAAACGCCGAAACCAAACGCCAAATCCTTGCCAACCTGCCACAAGAGAAAATCCTCCTGGAAACCGACTCCCCCTTCCTTGCCCCCACGCCTCAGCGCGGAAAACGCAACGAACCTGCCTTCGTCCGCCATATTGCTGATAAAATTGCAGAAATACACCAACAAAACCCGGAAGAGACCGCCGCGCAGACCTACCAAAACGCGGCGCGTCTCTTTGCCTGGGAGGAATAACTTGACACTCACCTTTCTCGAACCGGTACAAGAAGGAATTAAAGAAGTAGAAGCGCGGATGCGTGCCCAGGTAGATGCCAGCCAGGCGCCCGACCTGCGTGCCGCCTTTGAACATCTTATGGCAGCCGGGGGCAAACGAGTACGCCCCACCCTCACCCTGCTCATTGGCAACATGCTCGGCGGCAACCCCAACCAGGTCGCCACCATGGGCGCCGCCATAGAAATGCTCCACACCGCCACCCTCGTCCACGACGACCTGATAGACGGCGCTCTGCTGCGCCGGGGCATCCCCACCCTCAACGCCCGCTGGTCGCCCGCCGCCACCGTCCTCACCGGGGACTTTCTCTTTGCCCGCGCCGCCAAACTCGCCGCCGAAGCCGACTCGCTGCCGGTGATGAAGCTCTTCGCCGAAACCCTCGCCATCATCGTCAGCGGAGAACTGACCCAAATGTTTGCCGCGCATGGCAGCCTGAGCCGCGAAAACTACTACACCCGCATCTACGCCAAAACCGCCTCCCTGTTCGAGATGTCTGCCCTGGGTCCTGCCATGGTCTCCAGTAACGACCCCCAAACCCACCTCGCCATGAAAACCTTCGGCTACGAAACCGGGTTAGCCTTCCAAATCGTAGACGATATTTTGGACTACACCGGCGAACAAACCGCCGTAGGCAAACCCCTCGGCTCCGACCTGCTCAACGGGCTTGTCACCCTGCCCGCCATCTACTACGCCGAAGCCAACCCCCAAGACCCAGACGTGCGCTCCCTGCCCGAAGGCGGCTGGACCGACAGTGACCGGGTGGAAAGGCTCGTCGCAAAAATCCGCGCCGGAAGCGCCATCCAGCAATCCATGCAAGAAGCCCAAGCCCACGTCCAAACCGCCCTCCACGCCCTGCAACCCTTCCCCGCCTCCACCGAAAAACAAGCCCTGCAAGCCCTGGCAGAATACATCACCCAAAGAAACTTCTAAAACCGTGACAAACCCCCGCAAACCCTTCCGCCTCAACATTGGCTTTCTGCTCAACTCGCCCATCGGAACCTACCGCGAGTTTGAATTTTACGTCCCCCAAATGAAGGACGAAGAAGACCTGACCTTCTCCGAAATCAACGGCAGCGCAAAAATCAGCCGCACCCCACAAGGGCTCTACGTGGAAGGCAAATTTAGCGGGCAAACCCAGTTGGAATGCGTGCGCTGTCTGAGCGAATACACCCAACCCCTGCAATGGGACTTTGCCGAACTCTACGCCATAGACAAACGCTCCGAAACCGAATCCGAACTCCTCATCCCGGAAGACGCGCACATCGACCTGCAACCCCTGGTACGAGACTTCGCCATTCTGGAATTCCCCATCAAACCCCTTTGCAGCCCCCAATGCAAGGGCTTATGCCCCCAATGCGGCGAGAACCTGAACCAAAGAGACTGCGGACACCGCCCCGAAACCGACTCCCCCTTCTCCGCGCTGCAAGACCTGCTCAACACCTGAGCCACCACCCCCCAAGAGGCGGGCGTGAAACAACCAACCGATAAAGCACACCAACACATCCTCGCCCACCTGGAGGAAAAAGCAGGCATCCAAGGTTACCTGACCGCCAGCGACCTCCTGGAAGCCGCACCAGAAGCAGACTCTGGGCGGCTTTCCATTATCCTCGCCTTGCTGAGGCGGCGCGGCGTGGAAGTTGTGGACGGATACGAAGACCCGCCCGCCGACCCTCTCGCCCCGCCCCAGGCATCTCCCACCCTGCCCGAAGCCATCACAGAAGACCCGGTCAGCCTCTACCTGCGAGAAACATCCCAGGTTCCCCTGCTGAACGAGGCGGAAGAAGTGAACCTTGCAAAACGCATCGAAGCCGGGAAAAACGCCCGCCAGCAAATTTCGCACGCCCCGCCAGAACAATGCCCCGCCTTGGAACTCGCCATTGCGGAGGGACAAGCCGCCAGGGAACACCTCATCAAAGCCAACACCCGTCTGGTCGTCAGCATTGCCCGGCACTACACCGAGCGCGGCTTGCACCTGCTGGATTTGATTCAGGAAGGCAATTTGGGGTTAATGAAAGCCGTGGAAAAATTTGAATACCAGCGCGGCTTCCGCTTCTCCACCTACGCCACCTGGTGGATTCGGCAAGCTATCTCCCGCGCAGTGGCAGACCAGGGACGCACCATTCGCCTGCCGGTACACCTGCACGACCGGGTGAGAAGGTTATACAAAACCGCCGCAAGTTTAGAGCAAACCCTGGGCAGAACCCCCTCCGCCCAGGAACTGGGGGAGCGCCTGGGCATTCCCCCTCAAAAAGTGGAATGGCTGACCCGCGCCTCCTGGCAGCCCCTCTCCCTCGAATCGCCGGTGGGCGAGGAAGATGAAGCCGAGTTGGGTATGTTCCTGGAAGACGACCAGACCCCCAGCCCGTTTCAGAGCGCGTACCAAAACCTTTTACGCGAGAAAATTGCAGAAGTTCTGGATGATTTACCAGCCCGTGAAGCGCAAATTCTAAAACTGCGCTACGGGCTGGAAGATGGCGTAACCTACACGCTGGAAGAGTTGGGGGTGCGATTTGGGCTTACCCGCGAGCGCATCCGTCAGATTGAGGGAAAAGCCATGCGTCACCTGCGAAACCCGCGCCGCGCCAACGACCTGAGGGAGTATTTGTAGGCGGCTCAGGCAATCAGCGCCCGGTTTTGCAAATCCCACATTTTGCGGTACAAGCCATTTTGCGCCAGCAAGGCTTCTTCGGTGCCGCGCTCCACAACCACCCCTTTATCCAATACCAAAATTTCGTCCATTTTGTCCAACCCCACCAGGCGATGCGTAATCCACAGCACGGAGCGGTTGGCCATAACCGCTTGCAAGGTTTGCAGCAGGCGGGCTTCGGTATTGATGTCCAGGTTAGCGGTTGGTTCGTCAAAAAGGAAAATGGGGGTATCTTTGAGCAGAGCGCGGGCAATTGCCAAACGCTGACGTTCTCCGCCGCTCAGTTGCACGCCGCGCTCACCCACCAGCGTCTCGTAACGCTTCGGCAGCCGCATGATGAAGTCATGCGCGTTGGCAAGGCGCGCCGCCTCCTCGATCTGCGCCATACTCGCGCCCGGCCGTCCGTAGGCAATGTTTTCCGCGAGCGAGCGATGGAACAGCGTCGGCTCCTGCTGCACGATGGCAATCTGGCTGCGCAGCGACTGCTGCGTGGCCTTCGCGACATCCT
>DYNS01000234.1 GCA_020720965.1 Anaerolinea sp.
CGCGCACCTGATGAAAGATTTCCACCGTTGCCGTCTGCCAATACATCAACGGCGGATTGGAGGTCATCATCACGGAGTGCATGATGTCTGAATCCAGTTCGATGATGTGGGCGAGTGTTTCAAAATCTTTGCCGAGAATCGCCTGGCGGCAGATGTCCAGCCTGCGCGGTGTGTCTGCCAGCCTTGCGTTTTGCAGCGGGCTGGTTCCTGCAATGGCGTGACCCTCCGTTGAGCCGGTTTTTTTATGGGCGGCGCTAATCACCGCAACACAGTCTGTTAGATTCCAGTGTTCTGGGGCGGCGATTGAAAACGCAATCGAATTTTCGTCTCCTGTTCCCATTTGCCATTCAACAAACCCGCCGGGGATGGAGCGGGCGGCAGAGCCTGATCCGCGCCGCGCCAGGCGGGATAACTGCGCTTCGGATAGGGTTAAGCCGGCGGCGCGAGAGGCAGCAACTGCCAAAGCCGCAAATGCCGCCGCAGATGAGGCAATGCCTGCGCCAGACGGAAAATTGTTCGCGCTGGAAACTTCAGCACGGTCGTGAATATTTGCCATCTCGCGCACCAGATTAAGGATGGACGAGACGCGCTCCAGCCCCTTGCCAGAAATCGGGTGATCGTTGATGAGCAGCGTGTCTTCTGGTGTTTTGTTAAAGGTAACGGTGGTGCGTGTGAACAGCCCATCCAGGTTCATCGAGATGGAGCCGTTGGAGGGGAGACGCAGGACGTTATTACGATTGCCCCAGTATTTAATCAATGCGATGTTTGGGTGGCTGATGGCGGTGGCAGAAGAGGGTTTCATGGTTTTCACCTGTAAAACAGTGGTTTTTGCGGAGAAAAGAGCCGCTATGATGGCGCTTTCCCTTTTTTCAGGCATGTTCGCCTGCGCTTACATAACATCTTAGACTTATGTGCGGGGGCAACATCACCCGCAAAGTAACATTTTATCGTGATGCAGTGCGCCTCTCGGAAAAAAGGAGAAAACAATTTACGCCCGCTATGGCGCCGAAATTGCGTAAACGGGTGCGCCATAAAGACCCGCCCAGCCATTTAAAATACCCGGCGCAGGGTAGGAAAGATTTTGATACACGTCTGCCTGCTTCACGCTAAACAGGGGAATTAAGGGCAGTTCTACATACAAGGCGGATTCGATCTGGGCATTGATTTGATGCGCCGCAGTGAGATTCGACTCGGCGTGGAGCGCTGCGCACGCAGACTGAAACCTGTTGCCCGTTGTAAAAAACAACTTTTCACCATTGAGCCAGTCACATAAATAGGCGGGGTATTCGCTCAGCCGCCAGCCGATTAATGCCATGTCATATTTTTGCGAACTATAAACCGCGTACACAATATCATTAAGCGTTACCGCCTGCACTTCCAATGGAATGCCCAAACCCTGCGCCTGCTCCGCAATGTAGGCGGCAGCCGCATAACGCAGGGGGTCTTCTTCCAAGGTGGGCGCAAGCAAAGTAACCGTTGGAAAATCGCCGCCGTTGGGCAGGATTATTTTTTTATCTATCTGCCGCCATGAATAGCCCGCGTCCTTCAAGCCCTGCGCGGCGTACGCCAAACGCGCGGCGTGATCCATGCCGCTGCAAGCATCGCTCAGGCTGGAATTATGCCACTGCGGAGACAGCACAAAAGAATTGAGCGGAGCGGCTTTATTTTGCAAAATATCGTCTGCCAGTGCGCTGCGGTCAATGAGGCAGGCAAACGCGGCGCGAAATGCGGGGTCGGCAAGGTAGCCCTGCAAAGGATTAAAGACGAGAAAACGCGCGCTGGAACTTGGGTTGTATCTTGCGCCTGCGGGCGCATTTTCAACGGGTGAGAGGATGAAATCCACCTGATTATTTTGAAAGGCAGACAAAGCCGCCGTTTCATTTTCAAAAAAATGATAGGAGACGCGTTCAAAGCTGGGTGCGCCAAACGGCTGGTCTGGATTGAGTTGGTTGATCCAGACTCCATCTTTTTTTTGGGCAGGCAGCCATGTGCCGAGGGTTGGTTCTTTTTCGGCGCGGGCGGCTTGCAAAGATTGCTGCGCCAACTTAATTTGCGCTGCATAATCTTCGAGCCGATTTTCCAATGTGGCTTGCAGGTAAACCACCTCGCCCTGAATTTTCAAATAGTCGCTTTCGGTTTTTCGATTTTGCTTGCCGTTCACTCTGAGAGAAGTTATCTGGGCGGTTAAGTCGGCAAGTTGCGGCTGGGCAATCTCCAGGTTGGCGCGAATTTTGGCAATTTCAACATTTAAGGCATCGGCAGGCAGCAGGGAAGCCGCCTGCTGTACGGCTGGCTGCCAAAAAGCCTTTTGCACAAGGGGGGCTTGCAATACGCCATATTGCCAGACTTCCACATTGGGTTTTTGCTTAAAGATAAATTTTACAGTGGATGAATTGAGCGCTTCGGCGCGCTGTAAAAACTGGCGCGAATAATATGCGCCCCAGTCATAATCAAATTCAAAAGCGAGGATGGTGTTGGCGCTGAAGGCAACGTCTTCGGCGGTGAAGGATGAACCGTCTGTCCAGCGCAGGTCGCTGCGGAGTTGTACAAGGGCGGCATATTGAGCGCCCTCTTGAATTGGCTCTGAGGGAAAGCCTGCTGCCGCAAGCGGCTGAAATGAAAAGTCTTGCGGGTCAAGGTGATATAGGCGCGGGAGGCTGCCTTCGGCTAGAGCGCGGCTGGCATAATTTGCGCCAACCTGATCAAATAATTGCCAAATATTGGGTTGGGCGGCAGGCGCGGCGCCGATCAACCCAAATCGAATTTCGGGGGCAGGGACAAAATGGGTGGGGGTGGAAATGGCGGTTGGCTCTGCCACAGAGTCAGTCTGAGGGGCGCAGGAGGAAACCGACAGAGTTAAAAAGAGGCAAGGAGCAAGACATCCTATTAATATTTTTTGGAGCAAGTTCATCCTTTTAGTTTTCACAAGCCTCGCCAAAGTCAATGGCTTCAATGTTCCAAAGCGGGTTGGCGCTGGCGTCCAGGTCAAAATGGCAAAGGTCGGGGCGGGCGGCGGCAATCCGCTGGCGGTAATAAAGCGGAATGGCGGGCAGGTCACTGGCAAAAATCGCCTGAGTTTGATAGTAGGCGTCTGTGTAGGTCTGCTCGTCGGGCAGGGCAGCCTGCGCTGCGTGGCAGGCGGCATCATATTGCGGGTTTTTGTAACCTGTGACGTTGGCGCCGATCCAGGCGTTGGCTTGCGTGGGGGTTTCGGCGCTGGTAAACCAATTGCAGGGCGGCTCAATGCCATTAACGCCCATGGCGTATTCAATCAAATCAAAACGCCGCCCAAACAAAGCGCCGCTGGGACCCGGCGCGTAAAGTTCATTTTGTGAGAAGAATTGGGCATTTACCCCAATGCCGCATTGCGCCAGCGATTTCGTGAGGATGTCTGTCACCTGACGGCGCTGGGTGGCGGTGGTGGTGTAATAATTAAGCAGCAAAGGCGTGCCAGCGGCTACATTTTTAACGGTAACAGCCTCCAGCGGGGTGAGGGGGTCGCCATCGGTGTCCCGCCAGCCTGCCTGCTCCAAAAGTGAAACACCCAAAGCGGGGTCAAATGGAATGGGGTCAAGGTTGACATCATACAAGGGGTGATTAACAGGCAGGTAGGTGATGGGAACTGTGGTGCGCCCCAGCAAAACCTGGTCTACAACAGTTTGGCGGTCGAGGCAGTACGCAATACCCTGACGAGTGTGCGCATCGGCAAAGATGTCCTGACGATCCTTTTGAAACAGGGTGTTATAGCCGTCATCATAGGCGGCAGGCGTTGTGCCAATGCCCAGCCACTCAATAGTCATGCCAGAGGTGAAGAAGGCTTGCGCCTGTTCGCCTGATTGCATTTCCTGCAATAAACTGGCTTGCGCATCGAGGCGGATGCTGGGGTCGAGGATATCGCAGCGCCCTGCCACTAATTCACTGACAGCCGTGTTGGGGTCTGCAATAAAACGAAAGGTGAGGCTGTCAAATTTTGGAAACCCCAGCGCGGCGCGAAAGTAATATGGGTTTTTAATCAGCGTGATGTGGTCTGCCGCCGCCCATTCTTGCAGCATATATGCGCCCCAGCCGACGGGCGCGCGGGAGGAAACATCAATGGTCGGCAATTGGTCTGTGGGGAATTTCTCCCAGAGATGTTTGGGGGCAGGCGCCCAAAAATTCGTAACGTAAGCAGGGTCTATAAAACCTGGCTGCCCCCACCATTGCACAGTTTGCGCATCGGTTGATTCATAAACCTGCGTGCGGTCTAACAAGTAAGTGTCGGCAATGGCGTTCAAGTCAGAGGCAATGGTAAAAGCATAGACCGAATCATCGGCAGTGAGCGGCGTGCCGTCCGACCAGGTTAAATTGGGCAGCAAACGAAAATTAACCAGCATTTGATCCATCTCAAGTTCGGCTGTGCCGTCATAGGCAATCACGCAATCCTCTGCGCGGCAGCCAGCAGGGCGGACGCGGGTTCCCAGTTCCAACGAAACGAGGCTCCCCTCTGCATTAACAACCTTCATCCCAAGGCTAACCTTTAATTTGAGAATTTGCGCATCGCCGTTTTCAAGCGAGGGCAATTGAGTCAGAATCACGGGCTGATATTGATAGCCAATCGTGTCAATCGGTCCATCGTAAATGGCAGCCAGCACACTGCGCGCGGCGGCGTTGGGTCCGCCAAAGGGGTAGAGTGTGTTTGGCTCCTGCCCCAGGCAGACGGTGAGGGCGCGGGGCGCGGCGGTGGCGGTTGGCAGGGGAATTTCGGACGGGACGGCGGTGGCGGAATCGGGCTGGGCAGTAGGAAACCCGCAGGCGATGACAACGAGGGCGAGGATAAAAAGAAAGGAGAGCAGTTTGACAGGGTGTTTAAATGGGTGCATGGGAACGTCCTTTTTGGCGGAAAGCATAAGCCAATTATACAAGCAAGCAAAGGTTGTCAGCGTGGATTGCAAAATCAGGAGATTTTGCTCGAAAGTCGGGACGCAAAGCGTTCGACTCCGTTCCTAATTTGGCTGTGCGGTGCGAATGCCGACTAAAGTTGTTGCGGCAGAGGTAAAACGCCAAGCCCAACGCCCTGG
>DYNS01000013.1 GCA_020720965.1 Anaerolinea sp.
GGCGGCGTTTTGGAAGTATTCGCGCCAGCCTTCCAAAGCCAGGCGGCGGGTGGCTTCTTCGGCTTCGTGGCGGTAGCGCTCGGCGTTTTCCACCAGGCGCAGGCTTTCGAGGTGTTGGGAAACGCGCCCGGCAATGATGTGGACGAGTTCCTGGTTTTGCGGGGTTTGGTTTTCGGGGGGAACAGTGACGCTTATCTCTCCCAGGGCTTCGCCGCCCACTTGCAGGGGGGCGTGCAGGCGGTTTTCTTCTTCTGGTGGGGCGGGTTGTTCTTCGGCGGGCAGGGCGGAGAGGTCTTTGCCGTCAAACAGGTAGGCTACCCGCTCCGGTTTGTAGATGGCGTCGAGGTAGTCGCTCCAGTTGCGAGAGGATTGGCGGCGCGCCTGGCTTTCCAACTGGGCGCGGGCTTCCTGGGTTTGTTGCAGGAGGCGGGCGTTTTGAATGGTGATGGCAAGCTGCCCTGCCAGGGTTTCAAAGGAGGAGGCGCCTTGGGGGGTGAGGGCGTTGGGTTGGTCGCTTTGCAAGTCCAACACGCCTACCACCTGGTCACCGAGCAGGAGGGGGATTGCCATTTCGGAGCGGGTTCCGGGGAGCAGGGGGTTGGGGCGAAAGGTGGGGCTTTTGACTGTATCGGCCACAACGATGGTGCGTTTTTCGATAGCGGCGCGTCCGTTGATGGAGGTCACATCCATCGGCAGGCGGTGAGAGCGTTGGCGCAGTTGTGCGCCTACATCGCCTGTGCCGGATTGGAGATTGAGTTCTGCCTGGGTGACGTTTGCCAGGTAGATTTGCACATAGTACAGATTAAACCGTTGGCGCAAAATCTCCACCGCATCGTCCAGGAGTTCGTCCAAGGCGCGGACCTGGGAGACGGCGCGGCTGACTTCGGTGACGAGTTGGAGGCTGGCAAACTGCCGGGCGAGTTCGGCGCGGTTCACGTCCAGTTCGGCGTTGGCGCGGGCGAGTTCCTGGCTGGCTTCTTCAATTTCGTCCAGGCGCAGGCGTTCCAGCGTGTTGCGATGCCAGGTGAACAGGATGAGGAAGATGCCTACAGCGGTGGCACCGACCCGCATGATGAAGGCTTCCTGCCCCTGTACCTGAGGGAAGATGATGGGAGTAAGTAGAAACAGGGCGAGGACGTTGAGTACCCAGAGCAATATCATCCAGCGCAGGTCTAACAGCCCGTTGAGGATGAAAGACACTGCCAGGGCAAGGAGCAGCACCAGAGAGAGGTACACCGCCGAAGCGCCCAAAAAGTAAGCCAACACGCTTACGCCAAAGACCAGCAGAAGGCGGGCAAAGTTGTAGCGGGGGGTGCGGCTAATGAAATAGACAATGAAGCCCAACACCCCAAACAAGGCAAGGGGGATGAGGTCCAGGCTGAGACCGTTGTTGCGGGCGCTGACGACAAAACCGATAATAACGGAGATGCCCAGCACTAAGGAGATGGCAGAGACCAGTTCCGCCTGACGGCGCTCCACCAGGGAGGTGATGGAGGGGTGCGCCTCGATGAGGGAGGAAACCCACTTGGGCAGGGCAAACCTGCGGGGGGCAGGGGTTTGGCTGTTCATGCGTTCAACTCCTCTGTGTTTTGTTCCGGCGTTTGCGTTTGCGGTCGGGGGGCGAGGCGCACCAGGGTTTGCGGGGAGCCTAGCGCCGCGCCCAACTCGCGGGCGGTGATTTGCAGGGTGTCTTCCAGGGTTTGGGCGGTCTGGATTTTTTCGGTAATGCTGTTCACTAGCGATTCCATCTGCGCCTGGGCGCGGGTGCGCTCGTAGGTGCGGGTGGTTTGCAGGGAGATGGCGACCTGGGCGGCAATGAGTTGCAGGGTGGAAACGTCATCTTCCGTTAAACCGCCGACCTTGTTTTGCTGTACGTCTATGACTCCCAACACCTGTTTGCCGAGGACGACCGGAACCGCCAGTTCCGATTTGGTTTCTGGCAGGAGGGGGTTGGGTAGCCAGCCAATGCTGTGGTCTACATCTTCCACCAAAACGGGGGAGGCAGTTTCGGCGGCGCGCCCCACCAAGCCGCGCCCGCGTGGGATTTTATGCCCGCTCGCCATCATCTTCGCGCCCGCTTCGCCGGTTCCGCCCGTCATCAGCAGGTATTCTCCGGCTTCGTCGAAGAAGTAGATGTGGGCGTGGTAGTAGCCAAAGGCGGCTTGCAGCTGCTCCACCACTTCCACTGCCAGTTGGCGGGCGCTGCTCACGCCAGAAAGGCGGCGGCTGACTTCCAGCGAGGTTTGCAGGGCTTTGGTACGGTCTTGCACCCGTCTTTCCAGCGAGGTGATGAAACCCTGCAACTGAGATGCCATGTTGTTAAAGGCGGAACCGAGTTCGGCAACTTCGTCCTGGCTGGTCACTGCCACCCGCTGAGAAAGGTCGCCAGCCTGAATGTTTTGCGCGGCTGTCGTAAGGGTTTGGAGGGGGCGCAGGGAGTTTTGCACCGTAAGAGTGAGGCTGATTGCCCCTGCCACCAACGCGCCCACAATTGCCAGCACAAAGTAAAGCGGGCGGCTATTTTGCGATTGCAGGTTGGCGCTTTGGTCTAGTACAAATTCCGCAACGCCCACAACCGCGCCAGAATAATCCCTTAGCGGGGTGACGGTGACGGAGTAGGTGCGGTCTTCAAACCTTGCGGAGCTGATTACCGTCTCGCCACGCAGGGCTTTTTGGTAGGCGGTTGCCGGGGAGTAGGCTCCGCTCAGGGTTTCGCTGAGAATCAACAGGTTGGGGATGGAGCTTTCCTGAAAGAGCGCGAGGTCTTCCAAAGTGGCGAGGGAGAGCGAGTCGCGGGTGAGAAGAATGCGCCAGTCGCCGCCGTATTCTTGTTTGAGTTGGCTCACCAGGGCGGCATCTACGTTAAGACCAAATTCCACGCTGCCAACGTATTCGCCCCGGTAAAAGACCGGCTCCACTGCGCGTAAGCCAACGCCGCCGCGCCCCACTTCCAACCCTACCACCGGTTTTTGGGTGGCGCTGACTTGTAAAACGGTGAAGCGGAAGGATGAGAGGTCATCGCCGAATTTTTCCGGGTCGTGCAGGCGCAAGAAGGAGGTGGCGGGGGCGGTGTGGTACTGGTATTGGGGAATTTTGAATTGAGCATCCAGCGCCTGGTAGGAGGGCAGGGTTATCTCGCGCAGGGCATCCCGGTCTCTGGCGGCGAAGGCGGCTTGTACATCCGGGCTAGAGGCGGCTTGGATGGCAAGCCCCTGGGCAAAGTCTTGCAGGCGCAGCAGTTCCGCCTCGAAGGATTGTTGCGCCAGGGCGCTGTTTTCGCGGATGCGTTGCTGATAAGAGGATTGGATGGTGACGTAGTTGTAAACAAGGATGCCAATCATCGCCAGGGAGAAGATGGTAAGCACCGGCAAAGCAATTTGCGCGGCAAGCCCGCGAAAGAGGGCAAAACGTTTGGGAAGGCTGAGTGACATGGGGGTTTGTCCTTTTCTGCCGGGTTATTCCGCTGCCGGGGTGGATGGCGGCGTAAGGGCAACGAGAGTCGCCTTTTTGCCTGCCACCCTACCAATTTCTCGTGCCGCCACCTGCAAGGCTTCGGCAACCGTGCCTGCGCTCTGAATGCGTTGGGTAAGGCGGCTTATTTCTGCCTGACGTTCTGCCTGGCTTTGGGCTTTGGCGTAAGAACGGGCATTATCGTAGGCTACGGCAACCTGGGCGGCGAGGGTGGTCTTGATGTTTACATCGTCCTGGGTAAAGGCGTTAGGGTGGTCTGCCTGCACGTCCAGCACGCCCAAAAGCTGCTCGCCAATCATCAGCGGGACTGCCATTTCGGCGCGGGTGTCTGGGAGTTGGGCGTTGGGCAACCAACCTGGGTCGCTATAGACATCGTTCACCACCACTGGCTGTTTGGTGCGGGCGGCGCGGGCAACCAGCGATTGTTCCTGCCCCAATGGAATGCGGGTAAGACCATGCGTACCTTCGTGTTCATCGCTTTCTTTCCAACCGCAGGCAACGACTTCTAATTCCTGGGCGCGGCTGTCAAAGGTGAAGATGTGGGCATGGTAGAGACCAAACCGGCGTTGGGTAAGGCGCACAACGGTTGCCAGCATTTCATCGGCATCACGGATGGTGGCAGTGGCGGTGCTGATGACGGATACGGTTTGCAGTTCGGCGGCGCGTTTGGCGGTTAGTTCATTCGAGCGGATGTTTTGCAGGGCAATGCCCACCTGGTCTGCAATGGTATGGATAGTTTCCACATCGTTGGCGGAGAGGCTGCCCGCCTGGTTATTTTGCACATCCAGCACGCCCAACACCTCTTCATTGGCGATGATGGGCATGGCAACTTCGGCTTTAGTCTCTGGCAGCAGGGGGTTGGGAAGCCAATCCGGGTCTTGGGAAGTGTCCGAGACGAGGACAGGTTCGCGGGTTTCGGCGGCACGCCCCACCAAGCCTTTTCCACGCGGAATTTTATGCCCCTGCGCCAGCAATACCTGCCCGGCTTCGCCGGTTCCGCCTGCCATGTGCAGGGTTTCGCCGCTTTCATCTAGCAGGTAGATGTGAGCATGATAGTAACCAAAGGCGGTCTGGAGTTGTTGCACCACATCTTCCGCCAGTTGGCGGCGGTTGAGAATGGAAGAGATGCGGCGGGTGACATCGCCGGTGAGGGTAATGGACTTGGTGCGTTCTGCCACCGCTTTTTCCAGCAAGCCTACCTGGGTTTGTTGGGTTTCGTAAGCCGCCTGGGAGGTGCGAACCAGCCAAACGCCTACGCCCATCACCATGACGAGGAAGAGAAAGCCCAAACCGATGAGAAATTGTTGAGCAAATTGCTGGGCGTTAAGGCTTTCGCTGAGTACCGATAAAAATTCGCGCTCTGCCAGGTCGTAGGCAACCTTCACCTGGTCGCGCTCCAGGGTATCCAACAGGGGCGTTACCTCCTGTTGAAAAGCAACCAGGTTGGGGGCGGGGTCTTGCATTGCCGCCTCCAATTTCTCGTCATACTGCGCCAGAGAAGAGCGAATCTCGGTCACTTTTTCATCAACCAAGGGCAGTCCCTTTGCCAGCGGGGTGAGAACACGCAACTGCGCGTCTAAAAAAGCACGTTGGTTTTGCACCCCTTCCCAGTCCACCGCGCCAGAGTCGCCGGTTAGCCGGAGGGTTTCCACATGCAAGAGCAATCCGTGTCGCTGAATGTTGGCAATGGTCGCCAAAATCTCGGTATCTTGGGAGGTTTTAACGCGAATACCCTGACCGCTTTGGTAAGAGTAAACAATAACGCCCAGCATTGCCAACAGAAAAATGCCCATGAGCACGCCAAACAAAATTTGCAGGCGCGAAAGCCGCCAATTGCGCCAGAAGGGGTTCATAGTTATCGCACCTCAATGGTTTTAATGTTCCAAATCCATAAATCCTGATAAATGACCTTGTCAATTTCGGGAAAATCGTCAAAGGGGAAGATAATGCGGGTGGGACCGTTTTCCGAAACAGCCATGTAAGCGCCATTTGCCTGAGTCGCCAGCAGGATGGGCCATTTTTCCGCTTCGGCAAAGGTAATATCCACTGCGTAGTCATCCAAAGCAACGATGTGGAAGAGGGTGGCGGCGGGAGAAGCGCCCACCATTTTGGCAAAATCTTTTAGCAAGATGCCGGTGTAAGTGAAGTTGGATTTTAGCCAGGGGTCGGTTACGTCATACTTCACCAGACCAAACTTTTCCAAAGTCTGCATATCCAACAACAGGGAATCGCCGCTGTTTTTGGCGCTAATCTCGCCCGTCACCGTCAAAATCACTTCTCCAGCAGGGGCAGGGATGGCGCTCCCCGGTTTGAAGCCTGCCGGAGTAACACTCTCGTAAATTACGCCCGGCTGACTGGCGCAAGCGGCAACCGCAAACAACAAAACCGCAAACAGTAAAGCCCGAAAAGTGTTTTTCATGTTTCATTCTCCTCTGGTTGAATCTGATTTTGAAAAGGGAGGTTTAAGAAGCCCGAACCTGACTCTGTTGCAGGTTTGCGTACAACCGGGCATTTTCCAACGCGATGGCAGCCTGGCTGGCAATGGCTTGCAACAAAAGAAGATGGTCTAGCGAGAAGTATTCTGCCTGCTCGTGGGCGAGAGCCAACACCCCCAGCAGACCAAAGCGCCCAAACATGGGTACGACCAACATCGCCCTGCTTGGGTCATCCGGGGCAACGTGCCAGCGCGAATCGAGGTGAGCGTCTGCAATGATGCAGCCCTGCCGGGTCTCGTTCAACTGCGCCAGGAGGGATTCCAAGGGGGGCATTTCTGCGTGGGTTTGCGAGGTTTGGCAGCAAGAGAAGTGATGGGTCTTGTACAGGGGCGCTGTCTCATCCAACAGCACAAGATGCCCCATAAACGCGCCCAGAGTCTCCACGGTGCGGCGCAGAACCACATCGCTCAACTCGTCCATATCCAGCCGGGCGCTCAGTTCCCTGCCAATTTCTGGCAGCAGGTTCAATTCCCGGTTGCGGCGGCGGATGATATCTTCGGCTTCCTTCACCCGTAAACGGGTGCGGATTCGCGCCAGCAGTTCGCGCCGGTCGAAGGGTTTGGTCACGTAGTCATCCGCGCCCATGTTGAGGGCAGATTGCATGTCCATGGGTTCCAGCCTTGCAGCGGTGAGGACGATGACCGGGATGTGCCCCACTGCCGGGTCGGAGCGGATGTCTTGCAACACTTCAAAGCCGTCTTTGAGGGGCATGTTAATATCCAGCAGCACCATATCCGGCATTTCGGCGCGGACTTTTTGCAGGGCTTCTTCACCATCAAAGGCGGAGAGGCAGGCATAGCCCTCGTTGGTGAGGTAGCGGATGAGGAGGGAGACGTTGTCTTGCAGGTCGTCTGCCACCAGAATTTTGAACTTGTGCCGGGTTTCGGGAACAAGGACTCGGGGCGAGGCGGAGTGAATGTTCTGAATGGCACTTGCCACCAGTTGATAAATTCGCTCTGGGCGCACCGGTTTGATGATGACTTCGTCCACATTCAGCCGCCGGGCAGAGATGCGTAAGCCCGGTACATCATAGGCTGTGACGAGGATGATGGAGGAGGGTCTGCCGCCAGGGTGGGCTTGCATTTTTTCCACCAGTTCCAAGCCGTTCATGCCGGTCATCATCATGTCGGTTATCAGCACATCTACCGCTTTGCCTTGCACTTTTTCCAGGGCGCTTTCGCCGTCATTGGCGGCGATAACCTCGATTTGCGGGTCTATGCGTGAGATGGCGCGCGCCAGGGTGGAGGCTGTGTTGGGGTGGTCGTCTACGACCAGAACACAGACCGGAGCATGGTGGGGGGGGATGGGTTGGGTATTCATCGCCTATAGTTTTACAACAAGCGCGGCAAGGGAACGATTGGCATGGGCGGGTTTTGGTTGGTAAAAGTTTGGAGGCGGGTACAAAAAAACTGCCTCGTGCAGGCAGTTTTTGGGGCTGTTATCCATCTGTCACTAGGCGGTATCCTACGCCGCGCACGTTAAACAGGTAGGTGGGGCGCTCGCCGTCTGGTTCGATTGCCTGGCGGATGTGGTGAATGTGCCATTTGACGAGTTCCTGGGCTTCGCGGGCTTCCACCCGGTAGCCCTGTGCTTCGGCAACCAGGGTTTGGTAATCTACCACCTGAGGGGCGTGCCGGGCAAGGACGAGGAGGTAGTCGAAGGTGGCGGGGGGCAGGCTGATGACGCGCTGTTTGTAGGAGAGGCGGCGGGTGTGCAGGTCCAAATTCAGGGAGCCGCGTTTCAGATAACGGTCGGCGGGGGCAACGGGGAGGGGTTCCGGGGGGGGAGGGGCGGCGGTTTCGGCATCCAACTGAATCAGTTCGGCTTGCAGGGCTTCCATTTGGCTTAGAATTTCTTTTTTGCGGCGTTCTTTTTGGCGGGCGCGCAAGATGTTTTGAGTGCGCTCGATGATGGCTTGAGGGTTGAGGGGTTTCAGGAGGTAATCGGTGGCACCGCGCCGCAGGGCTTCCACCGCAGAGTTGAGGTCTGGCTGGGCGGTGAAGAGGATGACGGGTAAGCCGGGGTTATTCTGGCGGATTTTATCCAGCACGTCCAAGCCGAACATACCGGGCATGCGCAGGTCCAGGTACACCAGGTCAAAATCGTTTTCTTGTAGGAGGACGATGCACTGCTCTCCGTTTTCAGCGGTAGTTACGTCCATGCCTTCGTGTTGCAGGATTCGGGCGAAGGTGTGGCGCAGAATGGCTTCGTCATCTACGATGAGGATTTTGCCGGTGATGCTCATGCGGAATTCCTTATTGGGTGGGGAGCCAAATGCTAAAGGTTGCGCCGCCGGTGGGGTTGTTTTGGGCGTGAATGCGTCCGTTGTGTTTGCGGAGGATATCGGATGTGATGGCTAAGCCCAAGCCGGAGCCGCCGTTTTTGTTGGTGACGAAGGAATCGAATATTTTGGGGAGGATGGCTTCATCTATGCCGATGCCGGTGTCGCTGACCCGGAGCATGACCTGGGCTGTTTCTGGCAGGTGTCGGGCGCTGACGGTGATGTGTCCGCCGTCTGGCATGGCATCTACAGCGTTCATCACCAGGTTGAGCATGACCTGTTTCAGTTGGTCGGCTACGCCCAAAACGGGGGGCAGGTTTGGCTCGGCTTGCACCTGGTAAGAGATGCGGCTATGGCGCAGGTGTGTGGAGAGCAGGGCAAAGACTTCTTGCACAAGCGCCTGAATGGGAGTAGGGCGGAAGTCTTGGCGGCTGACGGGTTGGTAGGTTACTTTGAGGCGCTGAAGCATGATGGACATGCGCTCGGCTTCGGAGATGACGATTTCCAGGTCTTGCCTGCCTTGTTCGGAGAGGTTGGTTTCGTTTTTGAGCAGGAAGAGGGCGTTCTGAATTGCCTGAATGGGGTTGTTGAGTTCATGCGAGACGGAGGCGAGCAAGCGCCCGGCTACGGTGAGTTTTTCGCTTTGCACCAGTTGGGTGCGTATCATCTGCTCGTGATGCAGAGCGTCTTGCAGGTCGGTGTATAAATCCGCTTTTTGGAGGGCAATGGCAAGTTGCACGGCAACGGCATTCACCAGTTCCACGTCAATTTCGGTGAGGTATGCCGGGTGCTTTTGGTGAACATCCAAAAGACCTAAAAAGCTTTTGCCAACCTGAATGGGAACGGCGAGTTCGGCGTTGGTTTCTGCCAAATGCGGTGGGCGGACAAAGGTGATGACTCTTTCCACATCGTTGCTAAAGAAGGGTTCGCCGGTGTCGGCGGTTAGCCCCACAATGCCTTCGCCGGGGCGCAGGCGATAGCCTTCGGCGCGCATCTGTGCGCCAATTTCGCCGCTACCTGCCCGCATTACAAAATCGCCGCTGCTGGGTTCCACCACAAAAATTTGGACGTAGTAGTAACCAAAACTCTCTTTAAGAAGTTCCACTACGTCATCCATCAGTTTTTGGGGTTCGGTGACGGCGATAAGCCCCTTGCTGATGCGGTAAAGGGCGTTCACTTCTTGCAGGCGTTGGCGGGTAAGACGCAGCAGGTTGGCATTGTCTATGGACATGGCAGCCTGGCGTGCGAGAGTATCCAAAAAGGTGAGCCATTGCGGGCTGGGGTTGTAGGGTTCGCGGCAGAAAATTTCCATCACCCCCAGCAATTGCCCTTTGGCAAGCAGGGGAATGCCAAAGTAGCAGAAAAAGGCTTCATCCCGAATGGAGGCTGCCAGGGCGGGGTTGTTTTGCAGTTCGCTTAAATCTTCCACATACAGAATGGATTCTTGCAAAGCGGCACCTCCTGCCAAGCCATCCCCCACCCGCAGGCGGGTAAAGCGCAGGGCATCGGTGCGAAAGCCGTAGCGGGCGGCAGAATCCAGGGTTCCGGTGCGGGGGTTCAGCAGCAGAATGGAAGCGGCATCCACCACGCCCAGTCGCTGCACCACCTGCGAGACGAGAGTCTCCAGCGCCTCGTGCAGTTCCATGCTCCCGGTCATGGCTTCTTCCACCAGGTGCAAAATTTCCAGCCGTTCCACTTCGCGCTTCAGGGCGGCTTCGGCTTCTTTGCGGGCGGTTACTTCTTCAAAAATGGTAACAAATTGGTTGGGGGCATTGCGAAAGGCGCTGATGGAGTAATGTTTGCCGAGGGCTTGGGCATAATTTTCAAACTCGGTGGGTTTGCCGGTTTTTACCACCTCGCCGTAAGCCTCCAGCCAATGCCTTTCGGTATCCGGCATTATCTCTTTCACCGTCTTCCCCACCACTTGGCTGGCTTTCAAACCTGTCAGTCTCTCAAATGCCGGGTTCACCGCAATAAAGCGATAATCTTCCGGGGTGCCTTCCTCGTCAAAAATCATCTCGTGTTGGGCAAAACCATCCAACATTTCTGTAAACAAGGTATCGTACTTATTCTCCACCTTTCGCAGGGCGGTTACATCCCGGCTGATGAAAAGCGCCGCCGAAATTACCCCCGCCGGGTTTCGCTCCGGGATAACCAACCAGGCGAGGGTCACCTCGCCGCGCAAAATGGAACGGAAGGTGACCTCCGTTTCGAGGGGCATTCCCTCGCGGAGAACCTGCCGATACGCCCTTTCGCCTGCTTCCAATATCTCTGGCGGGAGTCCCAACTCCGAAATTCGCCTGCCCAGCAGTTGAGCGGGTTCCACGTTGAAGAACTGCCCCAAATTTTGCGAAACGTAAAGGCAACGTTGCTCCAGGTCAAAACGCAGCACCACCGCCGAGAAAGCATCCAACGCCATGCGGTGAATTTTCTGAGCATGACTGAAGGCAAAACGGTCGTGCCTGAGTCGGTACAGTTTTGCCCGCAATTCTTCCGTCATCATTTCGTTGCCGGTCATCCGTTTTTTGAGACCATTACCCATGAACTCACCTCGAAGCGCTGTAGCAAAAATAAAAAGGAACCTTGCGCCGCACCACGCCTTACCAATGTAGCACAAAAAGAAATGGCTTGCATAACATTATAGATTCAGAGCGAAAACTACCAGATTGTTAAACCCAGCGGCGCAGCAAGCCCCTGAAGAAGGACAAACAGCCCGCCAGAAACCTGCCACCCCAGCAGCGCCACAACCACCCCCAGGGCTGCGCCGGCAAGGATGTCGGAAAGATAGTGAACACCCATCGCCACCCTTGCCAGCGAAACAAGAGGCGCCCACACCCACAAAATTATCGCCAGCCAGCCTGGTCCGAGCAGGGTTGCCAACATGGCAAGGAGAAATGCCCGCGCCGCATGACCAGAGGGAAAGGAATGCGGGTCGGTATTGCGATAAATCGCCCCCCAATCCCCTTGCGGGCGTTGGCGGCGAATGAGAAATTTGAGGGGGAAGACAAACAGAGCAAGGGAAATCATCCAAAACAGCTCGTAAAACGCCCACTGTCTCCAAATGGTTTGGCTAAAGAGCCATAACCCCAGCAAAGCCACTGCCCAAAACCATGAATCGCCAGAATGGGCAAAGAACATGGCAAGGGTTCGCAAAGCGCCGGGTTTCTCCGCCACCCGCAAGGCGTAAGACCCGTCCCGGTCGGCTTGGAGAATTCGCTTCAGCATTCGTCTGCCCTCGTGCGGTGCGCTTCCATATCGGCGCGGAGAAGTTCCAACTGATGGGGCTTGTCCACGTCCATTCCGGCTTCTGCCCAATGCCATAGGATGGCGCGTCCCTTAATCCCCAACCTTTCGGCAATGCGGCGCACCAGTTCCGAGGCGGTCAGCTGGCGCAGGAGAAGCAGCAGAGCCGTATCCCACCCTACGGCGGCGATTTGCTTGAGGGGGGATTTGCGGTTGCCAATCAGTTTTTCCCATAAATCCAGGTGTTCGGTTGCCATGCGAACATGGCAGGCGTTAATATCCGCCCCGCAGACTTGCATATCCTTCAGGTTCGTCCAGGTGCGGCGGGAGTTAGGGTAACGGGCATCCATCACTGGGCGAGGTACAACACCGTAGTAAATATCGTCCTGGGTTTTGCCAATTTCAGCCACAAGCCAATCCACCATCTCGCCGGTCAGGGCAGGGATGTCGGAGGAGACGATGAGAACGTATTCGGTTTGGGGGTTCAGCGCCACCGATTTGTGAATACCGGCGATAATGTTCGCCAGCATTTGCCCCTGGTTGGGCAGATAGTGGGTGGGTTTGGCACAGGTAACGCCTGCCTTGGGGCTTAAGCCAATGATGATGACGTTGTGTACCTGCGCGGCTTGCGAGAGCGCATCCAACACCCATTGAATCATCGGCTTACCGGCAATATCCAGCATGGCTTTGGAATGCCCCTCGGTATAGGGGTAAAGCGGGTCTTCTGGCAGGGGTATACCCCCGGCAATTACAATGGCATCCATGTATTATTCTCCGTATATCGCGCCCACCACCGCAGGATAAAAAAGAAAAGCCTTACAGGGTTTGCAGTTGCGGCTCTATGTGGAGTTGCGCCAGCATCTCTTCGTATTCTGGCAGGGTAAGGGCACGCCCTTTGCCAGAGACGGCTATAAGGGCGGCTTCCATCATATTCGTACCAAAGGAACGCCCATCCAGGGTGGGGGTGGTTGTCACCAGATATTTTACCCCGCAGCGCCGAAACAGTTCCACATCTTCGGGGGTGGTAGTGTTGGTTACGACAATTTTGCCGCTCATATCATCTGGCATATAACGCTTGATGTAGTGACAATCCCCGGCGATGACGGTTGCCCAGCGAAAGTATTGGGTATATTTGGGCTTGCGCTCTTCCTGCTTGTCGCCGGTGGGGTAAACCCAATCAAAAGGCAGCCGCCCGGCAATGGGCATCAGCAGCGCCGCCACCCGTTTAAGGGCAGAATCCGTCCGCAGGGGGATGGGAATATCGAGAGAAAACATCAGGTCGCCAAAAACGCACTCGTAACCGGCATCCAAAAAAGAGCGGGTTAATCCCCAACGGTCTGCGCCGGTCATCACCAGGGCTTTTTTGCCCTTTTCCGCCAGGTAAGCCGCCAGGTGATTTTCCAAAAACGGGGCGGATTTTCTCTCCAGGGTGTTTTTTAGCCCGGTTCCGTCCACCACCGGCGTTTTCTTAATAAAGCGCACCATCGGCTGCACGGAATACAGCGGATACCATTTATCCTCCACCAGCAAACCCAGGTCTCCGCCGCCCACGCCAAAAGCGTCCACCGTTCCATCCAACTCCTTATACTTTTGGGCGGCGGCTTCCATATCGCCATCTGTGCCAATCCGCTCCATCCGAATCGGCTGCCCAAAAAGGTTTACCTCCACCGCTTTGTTGCGTTTGGATGAGCCAATGCTAATGCTGACTGCTCTTTTCATTACGACCTCCAAAATAGGTTTAGGGTTCCGGGCTTTGCGCCAGCCCCTTAAGGGTAAAAGAAAGGCGATGTTGGGGACAAAATCCACGCTGCCGAATCTGGTTCAGATGCCGGGCAGTACCATAGCCCTTGTGCTGTTCCAAGCCGTAGCCCGGATACTGTTCCCCCAGCGCCCTCAACGCCGAATCGCGTTCCGTCTTCGCCAGCACCGAGGCAGCCGCAATGCTGAGGGAAAGGCTCTCGCCCTTGGGCATGATGCGATGCGGCTGGTCGAGGTCTTTCCAGGGGATGTAATCCATCAGAAGGTATTGAGGGGTGGGTTGCAAAGCCGCCAGAGCGCGGGTCATTGCCAGGCGGGTGGCGGGCAAAATGCCCAAAGCGTCAATTTCGGCGGCGCTTGCCTCGCCAACCGCCCAAGCCAGGGCAATTTGCTTAATCCGCAGGGCGGCGGCGGCACGCTGAGGGGCAGTCATCTGCTTGGAGTCGCGCACCCCTGCCAGGGCGGGGAAAAGAATCGGCTGCGCGGGGAGGATGACCGCCCCCGCCATCACCGGACCCGCCCAGGCACCGCGCCCGGCTTCGTCAATTCCGGCAACGAGGAGGATGCCCGCTTGCCACAGTTCTTCTTCCAGCCGGGTGGGGGAGGTTTTAATCATACAATCCGCTGCGCCCGTTGCGCCGAATGGTGAGGAGGTCGTAGAACATGCGCCAGGAATCACGCAGGACGCTGACCTTGCTATCCGGGTTAAAGTACCAGGGGATGGGAATTTCCTGCACGGGCAAACCCCGGCGGCGGGCAATGTAAAGGAGTTCCACGTCAAAAGACCAGCCCATAAGGGTTTGGCGTTGAAACAGGTCTGGAACCACATCTGCCCGAAAGAGTTTGAATCCGCATTGGGTGTCGTGCAAATGGGGTAATACCAAAGCGCGGATGAGTGTGTTAAAGACCCGCCCGGTGATGTGTCGGTAGGCAGGTTCGTTGTAGCGCACCGCGCCGGGGGCTTCCCGCGAGGCAATCGCAATAGGCACATTCAACGCCGGGGGAATGAAGCGCAGGACTTCTTCGATGGGCATGGAGAAGTCGGCATCTGCAAAGAAACGGTAAGCGCCGTTGGCGGCTAACATCCCTTTTTTTACGGCGCGTCCTTTACCAGGCAGGTCTTCTTGCAGCACGCGCAAAAAGGGGGTTTGGGCGGCATATTGCCGGGCAATTTCCAGGCTTTTATCGGCGCTGTCGTTAATGATGAGAATCACTTCCGCGACAAAAGACTGGTTGGATAGAAAATACACCACCTGCTCCAAGGTCTGGGGCAGGCGGCGTTCTTCGTTTTTGGCAGGGATGATGATGCTGAGGAATGGCGAGGTCATTTAGAGCAGGTTGGAGTAGATGTAAAAGCCAAAGGCTGCCATGCCGCAAAGCCAGAAGAGTAAGAGAGCGGCTAACAAAATGACCTGGCGGGTGGAAAGACCGAAGAGTTTTTTAGGTTTGGCGGTTTTTGGGGAGGCAGCGGGACGGCGAGGTTTGACGGAGGCAGGCTTGGGCGGCGGGGCCGGCTCCGGGTCAGCGGGGGCAGGGGTTTGGGGGGCGGGTTGCGGCTCCGCTTCGGTTTCTTCTTCAAAGGCAAAGTCAAATGAATCTTTGGCGGCGCGTTCCGGGGATGCTTCGGGTTGGTGTTCTTCTTCTTTTTCGCCGGAAATGATGCGAACAATGCTCTGCACCGTCTCCGGGGTTAGGGAAACCCGCGCCTGCGTAAGCGAAACCGCGAAGCGTTCCAGGGCATCGCTCATCACAACCCGCACTGCAGGGCGGGTGGAGTCGATGTGCAGACCGGGGTCTGCCGCCATGAGAACAGGCTCTACCGTTACCGAGCCTTTGTAGCCCTGCCGTTCCAGGTACACTTCCAGCACTTTGCCAAAGGTTTGGGTGCGGCGAACATGATTGATGCGGGCTGGCACGAACCGCTCCGAAGAGATGGTTCCCCATTCCTCTTCGCGGGCGCGGTACACACCCTTTTCGTGCAGGACGTTGATAAGCAAAACCCCGTTGGGACCCACCAAAACCAGCGGAAGGGAAATATCGTCTGTGCCGGGCAGAACAGGGTTCTGAATGAGGACGTATTGGCTGCTAAGTTGTTTGGAAAGGGCGCGAGCCACCACGTCCTGAGCCATCACCCGGTCGTACCAGGACAGCCCATACTTCAGGCTTCCTTGCAGCCTGCCGAGGGTTTCAATTTGCCCGGTTGCCGAGCGAAAGGGCGTTTTATCAATCACGTTCATGGGGGTTTCTCCGGGCAGGTACGCGCATGACTAAAACAGGGGAACGCCTTCCATTTGGTCTTTTTGGGCGCTCGCGCCCGTGCCGATGAACTCTCCGCGCAGGAAAACTTCTTTTTCCACAACGAAGGTGCTTGCCATCAACTCCTTGCGCTGACCAGTGACGATTTTCTTGCCGCTCTTCAGGCGCTCCGCCAGGTCGGCGCGGGTGAGCAGAACATGGTCGGAGAAGGTCGCGCCGCGTCTCTCGTACAGGCGAACCAGGGCAATTTTGCCATCCGTGCCATAACGCACGGCTTCAATAACGCCATCAAACTTTTGTACAGGCATAGGGGGTATCCTCCAGAATGATTTCTTCTTCAATTGTACTTCGGTTTTAGAGGATGTCGGGGAGTCGTTAGTCGGGTGGTCAGATAACCAATAAACAAAAAAGCCGAAAACCCCGTAAAGGATTCTCGGCTCCTCTGTCGGGGTGGTCGGATTCGAACCGACGACCCCCGCGTCCCAAACGCGGTGCGCTGCCAGCTGCGCCACACCCCGAAGCGGCACGAGTATAATGCCAAGCGTCTTAATCGTCAAATGAACCGGTTTTTACACCCTACTCCCCTGTTTTTCTTCGCCGCGCTGCTCCTTATCGCTTGCTCTGCGCCCCAGCACCGCCCCGCCCCCCAGGCAGAGCCGCCGCGCCCAACAGTGAGCGCCAGCCCCAGCCCCTTGCCGCCCAGCCCTCCAACCCTCCGCCCCACGCAGGCGGCCGTCTGCGCCGAAACTGAGGGCAAGGTGGAAACCGGCAGCATCGAAACCCGCCTGCTGGATAAGCCCATGCGCTACCGGGTATATCTGCCGCCCTGTTACAACGCCCAGGCGCAAACCCGCTACCCCAGCCTGTACCTGCTGCACGGGCAAAACTTTGACGAGGAGCAATGGCAGCGCATCGGCGCTTTTCGCACAGCAGACACGCTCATCACCTCCGGGCAGGTTCCGCCCTTTCTCATCATCCTGCCATACGACTACTCTTCCAAGCAGCCCACCCAATATGGCTTTGCCCAGGTATTTACAGAGCTGCTCCTCCCGCAAATCGATTCGACCTACCGCACCCAAACCCAAAGTGAGTTTCGCGCCATTGGCGGGCTTTCTCGCGGGGCGGGTTGGGCGCTGCATTTGGGCATTCGCAACCCGCAAATCTTCGGCGCCATTGGCGCACACTCCCCCGCCGTCTTTTACAGCGACTGGACAACCCTGCGTTACCGTCTGCACGATTCCGACCGGAACACCTTTCCGCCAGTGTTTGTAGATGCCGGGGAGCACGATTCGGGCTACGAAAACATCCTCACCCTGGTTGCCCTGCTCAACGAAATGAACATCCCGCACGAATGGCACGCCTACCAGGGCTACCACGAAGAGAAATACTGGTCTGCCCATGTGGAGGAGTACCTGCGTTGGTACGCCGCCAGGTGGCAAAATAATTAAGGATATAATCCCGCCCATGTCCCTTACTCAGCAAGAAGTCCTGCACATTGCCAAACTGGCGCGGCTCTCGCTCACCCCGGAAGAAGTGGAACGCTACCGCGCCCAACTCTCCGCCATTCTGGAGCATGTAGCGCAGCTACAACGGCTGGATACCTCCGCCGTTGCGCCGCTGACCAGCATGGGCGCAGAAAGCCGCCTCCGCCCGGATGAACCCCGCCCCGGCTTGCCCCCCGCCACCCTGCTGAATCTCTCTGCCCAACAGCAGGACAAACAATTCCGCATTCCCCCGGTGTTTGAACCGTGAACCCAAGCGAACTCTCCCTCACCGAAGCCCTGCGCCAAATGCAAAAGGGCGAACTCTCCAGCCGGGAACTGGTGCAAGCCAGCCTGGAACGAATTGCCGCCTACGAGCCGCAAATCCACGCCTTTTTGCACCTCGCCGGTCCATCAGCGCTGGAACAGGCAGACCAGGCAGATGCCCGCCGCCGCGCCGGAGACGCCTCCCCCCTGCTGGGGCTGCCCATCGCCGTCAAAGACGTTCTCACGGTGGAGGGGATGCCCTGCACCTGCGGCTCCAAAATTCTAGAAGGCTATCTACCTCCCTTCACCGCAACAGCGGTAAAAAGGCTGCAACAAGCCGGGGCAATCGTCCTCGGCAAGACCAATACGGATGAGTTTGCCATGGGCTCCAGCACCGAGAATTCTGCCTATGGCGTTACCCACAACCCCTGGGACACCTCCCGCGTGCCTGGCGGCTCTTCCGGCGGCAGCGCGGCGGCAGTGGCGGCGCGTTTTGTGCCAGCCGCCCTGGGCAGCGACACCGGCGGCTCGGTGCGCCAACCCGCCTCCTTTTGCGGAGTGACCGGGCTAAAGCCAACTTACGGACGCGCCTCGCGCTATGGTTTGGTGGCGTATGGCTCTTCGCTGGATGTGGTCGGCGCGTTTGGGCGCAGCGCGGCAGATGTCGCCGCCGTTTTTTCTGCCTATAACGGATACGACCCGCTGGATGCGAGCAGCCAAAACCTGGCAGCGGCGCAAATTGCCCTGCAAACGGAATCCAAGCCCCGGCTGGATGGAGTGAAAGTTGGAGTTCCGCGTGAATACTTCATCGCGGGAATTCAGCCGGAGGTGGAAAAGGCTGTACGCGCTTCCATCCAAACCCTGCAAAGCCTGGGCGCGGAACTGCGGGAGGTGAGCCTGCCGCATACCGAATTTGCCCTGCCTGTGTATTACCTCATTGCCCCGGCGGAAGCCTCCGCCAACCTGGCGCGTTTTGACGGTATTCGCTACGGACCGCGTGCCGAAGCCGAAAGCATGTGGGAGGTCTTCTACCGCACACGCGGC
The DNA here is from genome assembly GCA_020720965.1 of Anaerolinea sp. Classification (GTDB taxonomy): domain Bacteria; phylum Chloroflexota; class Anaerolineae; order Anaerolineales; family Villigracilaceae; genus UBA5195. Next base: position 18,297 of record DYNS01000013.1, read on the forward strand.
GAAAAGTTTGGGGAGGAAGTGAAACGCCGCATTATGCTGGGCACTTACGCTCTTTCTGCCGGGTATTACGATGCCTATTACGGACAGGCGCAAAAGGTGAGGGCGCTCATCCGGCGCGATTTTGAGCAAGTGTTTGAAGAGGTGGACCTGATTGCCAGCCCGGTGGCTCCTACAACCGCCTTTGGCATTGGGGCGCATGGCGATGACCCGCTTGCGATGTATTTGGAAGATGTGTTTACCCTGCCCGCCAACCTTGCCGGGGTTCCTGGCATTTCTCTGCCCTGCGGTTTTGATTCTGACGGGCTGCCGATTGGTCTGCAACTGATGGGGCGGCGCTTCGCCGAGGCAGATTTGCTCCGCGCCGCGCACGCCTTTCAGCAGACGACAGATTTTCATCTGCCTGTGCCGGGGTTGGGGTTGGGGTGAGCGCGGCGCATTTCCCCGTTTTGCCGCAAGATGGCTGTATGCGCTACGAAAATCTTTCTCGTCCCTCGCGGATGGCTTCCAGCATTTCTGCCCGGCTGATGGGCAATTTGACGCTACGAACATCCAAAGGCGATGTTTTGGACGAAGTTTCGGGGCGAATGACAAAAATCCGCCCGTCCCGGCTTTTCAGGCGCACCTGTCCATCCACAAATGCTTTTTCGAGCAAAGAGGAGAGTCTTTCTCTGGCTTCGGAATAAGAATACACTGTCATCATTTCACCTCAATCAGCCGAATATCTTCCTTACGGGCAACATCGAGCATGTTTTGGTCTAGCGAAATTAGTGGCACATCGTACTGAATGGCACATTGCAGAATGTAGGCATCGTAAGCATAAATACGGTGTTTTC
>DYNS01000014.1 GCA_020720965.1 Anaerolinea sp.
GGTTCTTCAGCAGCTCGCCGTGCTCAAGCAGAAAGGCGGAGATTTCTTCGGCAGTGGCGTCGGTGCTGCCGTCGTTGACGAGGATGATTTCGTAATCGGCGCCGAGCGAGTCGAGGACTTCGACGGAGATGCCAATGAGCGGGAGGATGTTGCCGGCTTCGTTGTAGAAGGGCACGACGAGGGAGTAGCGGGGAGTCGTCATGGGGCGGCGGGGGCAGGGGTGAGGGGCATGAGCAGGCAAAACTCCTCGCCGCCGTAACGCGCCGCAAAATCGGTGGAGCGGATAGATTCCTTGAGAACGCCGGCAAAAAGGCGCAGGCAGTCATCCCCGGCGAGATGCCCGTGATGGTCGTTGAGTTGTTTGAAGTCGTCAAAGTCTATAAAGGCGAATGCTAACGCGCCGCGATGTCGGCGGTACAGGTCTTCGTAGCGCACCAGTTCTTTTTCAAAGTAGCGGCGGTTGGGGAGTTCGGTCAGAGCATCGAAGAGGGCTTGTTGTTCCAGTACCTGGTTGGCGTTTTGCAGTTCAATGCGGAGCAGGCGCAGCTCGTTGCGGGACTGGACAGAGTGTTGATGGATGACCGCCTCGGCGGTGACGTTTTCTATCAGCATCAGCAAGCCGTCTATGGAGGTTTCGCTGAGTCGCCACAGGTAGAGATTGATGTAGCGGGGCGGGTTTTCTCCCACCTGAAGGTATTCGAGTCGATATTCGGATTCTTCGCCGTGCAAAACCTGGGCAAAGATGGGTTCCACGCCCACGAGGGCATCCATCACTTCAAAAATGGATTGACCGGGGGCGGGAGGCTGAGGCAGGTTGAACATGGCTGCCAGGTTGGCGGAGGCATCCAGAATGGTGAAGTCTGCGGCGAGGGTGATGTGCGCCAGGCGGGACTGCCCAACAAGCAGTTCCACAATGCGGGAGGGAAGGTTTACAGGGGAGGGAGGCATGGGTATCCAAATCAATATTTGAGCCTACAGGTTGAGCATGGCGACCATTTGCAAAAATACTTCTTCCACGTTTTCGCCAGTTTTGGCGCTGGTGAAGAAGTGCGGGACCTGGTAGTCGGCGGCGATGGTTTGGATTTCCGGGCGGGAAATGGCGAGGTTGGCGTGCATATCCACCTTATTGGCAACAAAGACGACCGGAATTTGCAAGCCGACATCCTGTATCTGTTCCATGTAGCGGCGGTAGCCTGCCATTGTTTCGCGGCGGGTCATATCACACACGATGAGGATGCCGGAGGCGCCGCGCAGGTAGTTTTTACGAATTTCACCGTTGAATTCTTCGCTCCCGGCTAAATCCCACAGCAGCAGGCTTAGTTTTCCGTAGGGGCGCTCCATGCTGCGGCGGGAGATTTTTACGCCAATGGTGCTGAGGTAGCGGTCATCAAAGCGCCCCTCTACATAACGGCGCACAAGGCTGGTTTTACCCACCGCAAACTCGCCGAGCATACAAATTTTCTTCTGAATGGTCGTTAGCGCAACATCATTGAACATAGTTTCACCGTGTGGGAGGTTTGTACCTGAACTAGGGCAGGGGCTGAAGCCATTGAGCGCCCACCCAACCCTGGGAGGTTTGCCCGTTGGCGGTTTGCCACTGAATGAGCGCCCAACCCCCTTGGCTTTGCAACAGCAAAACCGGGGTTTGCCCAGGGATGGCGGCAAAAGGTTGGGTGGAGTAATTGGGTTCCTGCCGAATCCATACCGCGCCGAGGGTGATGGTTTGGGGCAAGGGCGTGAGGCTGGGGCGAGGCGTGAGGCTGGGGGTAATGGTAAGGGTCGGCGGCAGGTTGGTGGGGCTGGGGGTAGGGCTAAGGGTAATGGTCTGGCTGGGGCTGGGGGAGGCGGTGAGCGTAGCGGCGGGGAAGGCGACCGGCAGGAGCGCCAGCGTAAATTGCAGGTAGAAACATGCCAAAGCCAGTAGCAGCAGGCTGCCAGCGGAGAGGAGGACAATAACCCATTTTTGCGGGGGGCTGAGGGGACGGGCAGAGGGCGCGGCAGGCTGTAAATCCATCTCCAAATGGCGCAAGGCGGGGGAGAGGTTGGGCAGGGTTGCCGGGTTGCCGTCAAAGTTGCGTAGTTCGGCGGCGTAGAGCAGGTGCAGGTCTGCCACAAACTCGCGCAGGCGGGCGCGAAAGCCCTCCGGTTCTATGCCGGCGATGACAACCGCCAGGTATGCCGCCGCGCCAGAGACGAGCAGAATGCGCTGGCTGCCATATTGAATTTCGTCCAACTCGCCTTCTCCGGCGGTAGAACCGTAGGCATCTTGGGCAAAATCTCGGATGGCGGTGAGCATGTTGCTTATCAGGTCGGCATCCGAAGCCTGGGCTTCCTGGGGGTGACTGTGGGCTGCCAGTAAACCGGAATGGCGCTGCACGAGGAAAATTTCCCGCACCGAGAAGGGTAGAGCGTCTCGGAAGGCAACTTGCCCCGCCGAAACACCGCGCAAACGGGCGCTGAGGAGGCGCAGCAGGTCTTGCGGCTGCATGGATACGCGAAAACGGGCATCAATATTCTGTTGCAGTTCGCGGGCAAATTCGCCAATGGCTTTTTGGATGGTCGCGCCGATGATGGGGTAGATGGCATCCACCATTTCCTGGCGCGAATCACGGATTTGGACACGGATGGCTTCTCCCATGACGGGTCCCAGGGCTTCTGCCATCTCCTGCGGAGAGTTGCGGATGGAATCGCGCACCATGCCGCTGATGGTAGGGGTGAGCCGGGTGACGAGGGCATCCACATCCTCCTGAATGGCTTGCAGGCGGGCGAGTTCGCTGCGGTGTTCTTCTTTGGTTTGGGTCAGTTGCTCGCGCAGAGCCTTCAGTTCGGCTTGCAAAGCCTGCAAGCGTGCCAGCGATTCGGCGCGGATTTGGTCGGTTTGGGCTTCCAGGGCATCCAAACGCAAACGCTCCTGGGTAAGCAGGATGTTTTGCAAATCTGCAAGTTGTTGAGACGCCGGGTTGGGAGGGGAGGACATGGGGCAGTTAGGCAAGCCAGGCGGCAAGCAGCGCCTTCAGCCTTTCGGCTGTTTCGGCGCGCCATGCCAGCAATTCTGCGCGGGTTTCTTGCAGGGCGGCTTGCCGGGCTGCGGATTCTTCTTGCAGGGTTTGGCGCAGGGCATCGTTTTGCGCCGTCAGGCGGGCATCGGTTTGTGCCTGCAAGGCAAGCAAACGTTCATCCAACCTTTTGCCAAGAGCATCCAGGCGGCGGCTCATTTCTTCCACTTCAAAATCCACCCGCCGGTTCAACTCGGCGGAGGTGCGTTGCAGGCGTTGGTCCAGGGCATCCAGACGGTCTTCCAACGAGCGCACCCGCTCGCCGTACAAAATCTCGCGCAGACGTTCCAGCTCGTTAACCGTCTCTGTGCTGGGGGCTGATTCTTCATTAGACATGATGACTCCGAGAGAAAAAAAAGATGGATGAAGAAAGAAAAAAACGCTTGGGGAAGGTTCTACGGCACAATAAAAATGACAAAAGTGAGAGAACCTTGCATAATTGTAATCCATTTCTCATGGACAGCCCCACCCATCACCAGAGAGAGGCGATACTCCCCGGCGGGCAAGTCTCCCAGGGCAAAATTTTCCTGCAAAACATCGTCTGCATTCACCCGCTCGCGGGCGTAGGTCTGCGCCTGCCCCACCGAGGCGGGCAAAAAAGCGCCGTTTTCAACCTTTTGCAGGTTCACGGTTCCGCGCAAAAGATTGCCCTGCCCGTCTTCAATCCGCCCCGCCAGCGCTCCATAGCCGGGCAGGGGGGCAAGCCATAGTTCCGGGTTGCGGGTGGAAAAATAATCATTCTGCCCGCGCCGCACTTCAAAGTGCAAATGACTGCCAATTGCCGTGCCGCTCGCGCCCACCGTGCCAATGGTCTGCCCGGCGCTCACCGCCTCGCCGGGGGCAACCTGCACCTCGTGCAAATGCCCATACAGGGTATAAAAGGTCTCTGCACCCCAAGAATGTTGCAAAACCACCACGTTTCCATAAAAACCCGTCACCCAGGAAAGCAGCGTGAGAGCATCATCCCCAGCAAAGACCGTCACCCCATCGGCGGCGGCGAGGACGGGGGTTCCCTGCGGGTTATAAAACTCCACGCCATGATGCGCCTCTCGGGTGTCGTTTTGGGTGCTGGCATAAGGATAGGAGCGCTCCACAAACCGGGTCGCCGTTACCGGAACCGGACGGGAGAAGAGGAAGTGCCCGTTCAACTGGCAGATTTCCGCCTTACACGCCTCGCTGTCTACCGTTATGGTGGGGCTTGGCGCGGCGGAGGCAGTGGGGGAAGGCAAGACAGTGGCGAGCGCGGTGGAGCCTGGCAGGGGCGTAAGGGTTGGGGCAACGGTAGCAGACGGCAGCGGGGAGGCTGTGGGCGCGGGGGTGGCACATGCCGAAAGCGCAAGCAAAATCGGGAGTAAAAAACGCGCGGGGAATGAAAATCCCCGCGCATTTTTGCTTAACCGCAGCCGCCTCACAGCGAAAAGCCCCCGCGATTCTCCAACCCCTGCCGAATGGAGGTTTCCAGGCTGGCGGCACGCGCCTCCAGGTGAATCAGCCTTTCCATGAGGGGCATGGCGGGCAGTTTGTTTTGCAAGCCCGCCATGTTAATGCGGACGTTGTATCCGGCGGCGGTGAGAGCGGCGCGTGCCATCGCCGCGCCGGAGGCGGCATCTGAAATGGTGTTTTGGTTGCCCTGAAGGGTCATTTCGGCGGCAAGCTGCATCACTTGCAGGGCAAGCTCGGCAACCCGCAGCGGGGTTTGAGCGGCGGCGAGGGTGGCTTGCTCAATGCGGGCGTTGCGCTCGGCTTGCTCCTGGCTGGTTTCTTTGGGCATCCGAAAGGCTTCCAGGACGGCGTTGTAGGCGGCGGCGTCTTCCTGCACGGCGGCGGAGAGGGCGGCTTGCAAGGCATTGGCGATGGCGAGCGTTTGGCGGGTTTGTTCTTCCACCTGGGCATATTTCTTTTTGCCCAGGGTAAGCCCGGCTGCCATGCTCACCAGGGCAGCGCCCATTGCCCCGGCGTATGCCGCCGCCGAGCCGCCGCCAGGGGTGGGGCTGGGGGCAGCCAGTTGGGTCAAAAAGTCCGGGGGTTGAGAGGCGTACAGGCGGGTTTCTAAAATTTGGTCTGGCTGAAACTGGTCCAACTGCGTGTACCACACGGCGGCGTCTATCAGCGCTTCCTGGGGGATAAGCCCCACCAACTCGGAATGATGAATGCCCACCCCATAACGGGCGGCTTCGCGCCGAATGGCTTCCACTACGCGGGCGAGGGGGGTTTGGCGGTAATCGGTCAGGTTCATGGAGACCTGGGCGTGCCCATCCACCAGAAAACCGGCGGCTTTGACATACCGAAACCCGCCAGAAGATTGGCGCATGGCTTTGGCAATGGCTTTGGCAATGGAAACCTCCGCCGAGGTGAGATAGACATTGAAGGCAACCAAAGGGGCGCGAGCGCCGATGACAGTTGCACCCGCCGCGCCCAATTGGGCGGGACCAAAATCCGGTGCGCGGGAGGGGTCGGTTTGGATGGCGGTTTTTAGCCCTTCGTATTGCCCCTTGCGAATGACCTCCAGGTTGGTGCGGTCTGGACGTTGGGCGGCGGCTTCGTACAGGTAGACGGGAATGTTCAACTCACGGGCAACCCTCTCCCCCAGGCGTTTGGCAATCTGCACGCATTCGTCCATCGTCACCCCGGAAAGCGGCACAAAGGGAACGACATCCGTTGCGCCAATGCGGGGATGCTCGCCGGTATGTTGATTCAGGTCAATCAATTCGGCGGCTTTGGCAATTGCCCGAAAAGCGGCTTCTTCCACCCCGGCAGGCGTACCGGCAAAGGTGAGAACGGTTCGGTTATGGTCGGTGTCGGAAGATTGGTCTAAAATGCTCACCCCCGGCGCGGAGGCAGCAGCGGCGACAATGGCTTGCACAACCTGCGGGCGGCGTGCTTCAGAAAAATTGGGAATACATTCAATGCGCTGGGTCATTTTCGGGTCCTTTGGGTGGGGATGCGCCCATTATATCCCCAGGCAGAGGGGGAAGCAAAAAGCGCGTTGCTTGGTAAAAAACCCATCGCTGTGATAAAATTTGAAGTGAACATGCTTGAAGGTGGCTCTCGAACAAACAGAAGTGGGTTGAAAACTACACCTGGGTGTCCTCTCGCCGAATTCGACATGCGCTTGTATTCACCAGCCCAATGGCTGGACTTTCACTTAGCAATGAAAACTCATTGCGCACATCCAGGAGAAACATGGAAAAGAAATTGTACGTAGGAAACCTGCCTTACTCTGTCACCGATGCAGATTTACAGAGTCTGTTCGCCCAGGCAGGAACCGTTGAGTCGGTTGCTCTCATCAAAGACCGCGAAACGGGCCGCTCGAAAGGCTTCGCCTTTGTAGAATTCGCCAACGGCGAAGATGCCCAAAAAGCAATCAGCATGTTCAACGGGCAAGAAATGGGCGGTCGCGCCCTCAGCGTCAAAATTGCTCTCCCGCGTGAAGACCGGGGCGGCTTTGGTGGCGGTGGCGGCTACGGACGCGGCGGCGGTGGTGGCGGCTACGGCAACAGTGGCGGCTACGGACGCAATGACCGCGGCGGTGGCGGCGGCGGCGGTTACAATCGTAGCGGCGGCAACAATCGCGGCAGCGGCAATCGCGGCGGCAACAGCCGTGGCGGCGGACGCGACTGGTAAGAGACGTCCCCCCTTTTTTCAAACTTTATCCCCCTGGCAACCCAGCCAGGGGGATTCCTTAACCAGGAGCCTTTATGAAACCCCGCTACTACGACGTGGCAGTCATCGGCAACATTGGCATAGACACCAACATCTACCTGCCTGGCGCAGAAATTGACTTCAACGTGGAAGCCAACTTCACCCAAAATATAGACTACATCGGTCAGGCGGGCGGGTATGCCAGCCGGGCTTATGCTCGCCTCGTCAGACGAGTCACCTTTTTGGGGTACGTGGGAATAGATTATCAGGGGCAATACATCCGCAAGCAGTTGAAAAAAGACGGCATAGACCTGGGCGGTCTATGGACAGACCCCGTCGGAACCTCGCGCAGCGTCAATTTTATGTACCCGGATGGCAGACGCAAAAATTTTTACGACGGCAAAAGCCACATGACCCTGCAACCCGACCTGGAACTCTGCCAGGAACTGCTAAAAAACAGCCGCCTGGCGCATTTTAACATCCCCCATTGGGCGCGGCTTCTGCTGCCCCTTGCCCGCCAAAACAAAACCATCATCGCCTGCGATATTCAGGATGTGACCGACCCGCGAGACCCCTACCGGCAAGATTTCATCCGCCATGCCGATTATCTCTTCTTCTCCTCCGTCAATCACCCAGACCCGGCAGCGCTGATGCGGGAATTTTGGCACATCAACCCCGGCTGCGTCATTCTCAGCGGAATGGGGGCGCGAGGCTGCGCCCTGGGGCAAAAAGGCAAGGTGGAATACCTACCCGCCCCCAACCTCCCCTTACCAGTGATAGATACCAACGGCGCAGGCGATTCTCTCGCCGCCGGTTTCCTCATCAGCCACATTTTTGATGGACACCCCCTGGCAGAAGCCGCCCGGCGCGGGCAAATCGCCGCCCGCTTCACCTGCGCCCAAAAAGCATCCACCGACACCCTCATCAACCGCACCACCCTGGAGCAACTGGCGAAAGGCTAAACCGCATGTCCGACACCCTCATCACTCTCGCTCAACTGCGCCGCCAAGACGGCACACGAGGAACCCGCAAGTGGATTGCCCACAACGGCACGGTCTACGACGTAACCGACTGCCCGCGCTGGAAGAAAGACCTGCACGAGAATCTCCACTTTGCCGGGCAAGACCTCAGCAGCGAAATAGACGAAGCCCCGCACAACGCCGAAGTCTTTGGGCATCCCTGTCTCAAAATTGTAGGCAAATTGCAATTGAAACAACCCTAAACCGGAGGGGGAATTGCTGTACAATCTTAAAAAAGATTACCCCACTGGATACCCCATGCCCTCAAACCCCCTCCCCCTGCCCACCGAACTGGATTTAGTTGAACTCATCTCCAAAGAAGCGCACGACTTAAAATCCCCTTTCAACCGCATTCTAGGCTTTACCAAAATGCTGATGAAAGGCATGTCTGGACCCATTACCGACATGCAAAAAGATGACCTGACGGTTGTGTACCAAAACAGCGCCCAGGCAATGTCCATGATGAGCAACCTGGTCGATATGGCAAGGCTGCAACGCGGGGAAAAAGCCTTCACCCCCAAAGAAACCAACCTCAACAACCTGCTGGCACAGGTGCAAGCCTACTGGAAGCAAAACAAAGCCCAGGAAGGCTTTAACCTGGAACTACACACCCCGGAACAGGAAATTCTCATCCAGGCAGACGAATCCCTGTTCAAGCAGGCAATCCTCAATTGGATTTTATACGTCATGGAATATGTCGAAGCCCCCGCCCAACTGACTGTAAGCCTGCAACCAACAGCCGCCGGGCAGGAAGTTCACATCCAAAGCCAGGGCAAGAAAAAACCCGGCGCCTCCGAAGTGGAAATGACAATGGCAGCCTACATCGGGCAAAAAATCATCACCCTGCACGGCGGGCAAACCCTCTCCGCCACTGGCGGCGAAGAAGGCGCACAGGTACAATTACGCCTGAAAGCGCCCTAGCCCGCCGACCCTCTTCGCCCCCCTCTGCCCGAACAGCAAACCCACCCCGCCGTTCGGGCAGTTTTTTATCACTACAAGGAGAACCCCACATGAACCCCCTCCCCTGGTGGAAAACCGCCGTCTTTTACCAAATCTACCCCCGCTCCTTCGCCGATTCCAACGCAGACGGCATCGGCGACTTCCCCGGCATCACCGCCAAACTGGACTACCTGCAATCTCTGGGCATAGATGCCCTCTGGCTCTCGCCGCACTTCCCCTCCCCCAATTGGGATTGCGGCTACGACATCAGCGGCTACACCGAAGTCGCCCCGGAATACGGAACCCTGGACGACTTTAAGACCTTTTTGCAAGAAGCCCACGCCCGCAACCTCAAAGTCATTTTAGACCTGGTACTCAACCACACCAGCGATGAACACCCCTGGTTCCTCGAATCAAAACAAAGCCGGAACAACCCCAAAGCCGACTGGTACGTCTGGGCAGACACCCCGCCCAACAACTGGCAATCCTGCTTCGATGGCGATGCCTGGACTTACGCCCCGGAACGCGGACAATACTACTATCATTATTTTATGAAGCAGCAACCCGACCTGAACTGGGAAAACCCGCAGGTCAAACAAGCCATGTGGGATGCCGTCCGCTTTTGGCTGGACCTGGGCGTAGACGGCTACCGCCTCGACGCCATCGGCACCATCTACGAAGACCCCGCCCTCACCCCCCACAACGTCCCCCTCAACCTGGCAGGCTTGCGCCGCTTCAGTGAGGATGCCAAAACCCCCGCCCAGAAAAAACGCGCCGAAAAATACTGGTACGACATGTTCTGCCACCAATGGGCAAGCCCCAAACTGCACCCACTGATGAAAGAACTCCGCGCCATATTGGACGAATACGAAGGCGACCGAATGTTGGTCGGCGAAGACGACAACATCGACTACATGGGCAACGGCGCAGATGAACTACACCTCGTCTTCAACTTCCCCCTCATGAAGCTGGAACGCATTACCCCCGCCCTGGTTCGCAAAAACCAAAAAGAACGCCTCGCCCGCCTCAACGCGCTGCCCACCCCCGGCTGGGCATGCAACACCCTCGGCAATCACGACAGGTCACGCATTTACACCTGCTACGGTGACGGCTTGCACAACGCCGAACTCGCCCGCCTCAACGCCGCCCTCCTCCTCACCCTGCCCGGCACCCCCTTCCTTTACAACGGCGAAGAAATCGGCATGAGCGACTACCTCATCACCGACCCCGCCCTGCTGCGAGACACCATGGCAACCTGGTACTACCAACAAATGACCGAAGAACTCGGCATTCCCCCGCAAGAAGCCGCCCAACGCGCCGCAGAAATGACCCGCGACAAAAACCGAACCCCCATGCAATGGAACAGCACCGCCAACGGCGGGTTTAGCCCCGCCAAAGTGCAAACCTGGCTGCCGGTAAACCCCAACTACGCCGAAGGCGTGAACGTGCGCGAACAGCAAGACCAACCCGAATCCATGCTCAACTACTACAAACGTCTGCTGCACACCCGCAAACAAAGCCCCGCCCTGCAAACAGGAGAATACAAAACCCTGCACCCGCAAGCCCAGGAATACCTGGCATTTTTGCGCCACACCCCAACCCAAACCGTCCTGGTCCTGCTGAACTATAGCCCCAACCGCCAGCAAATTGGCTTTCGCCTGCCCGGCAAAAAAACCGCCCGCCCTCTCTTCTCCTCCGCCGGGCGAGGCAGCCAAGAACAACCCCTCGGCAAAATACACCTGGGAGCCTTCGAGGCGCTCATCGCCGAACTGCACTAACCCCCGCCGCCCCATGACCCCCAAAACCGTTTGCCAGCGCAACATCACCGCGCCCCTTCAGGCCCTGCCCCAGGCAGAATTTGAGGGGCGCACCCTCTACTTCTGCACCCAATTCTGCCTGGAAGCTTTCAACGCCGACCCGGAACGCTTTTACCAAGCCCACAGTCAGCCCAAGAACCGAAAAGATTGTGACAAATATCACAATGCGCCCACCAAAGGGGCGTGATACACTTCTATTAATATATTCGCATTTTGTAATGGTACAAAGAGCAGCAAGGAGCAGCCCGCCCCATGAAAGTGGAACAACTGATGGAAATTGTAGAAGGAACCCTTCTCACCCCGCAAGCGCCCCTAAACCGCGAGGTGAAAGGCGGCTGCGGCGCCGATTTGATGAGCGATGTCCTCGCCTCCATTCACCCGGATGCGGTACTCCTCACCGGCTTGTGCAATATTCAGGTGGTGCGAACCGCCCAAATGGCGGATGTGCGTGCGATTGTGTTCGTGCGCGGTAAAACGCCCCCGCCAGAGACCATCAAACTGGCAACGGAAGAAAACATCCCCCTCCTGAGTAGCCCCTTTGGCATGTTTGAACTATGCGGTCGGCTGTACCAGGCAGGCTTACATAGTTTTGAAGCCCCCGTTTTGCACGATGATGAATAACCCGCCTCACCCCAACGCCCGGCGCGGACGCACCGTCACCGACCAGGACGCGCGCGAAATTAGCCGCGTGGAAGAACTCTCCTACGAACTCAAAGTAGGCGAGGTAATGACCGCCAACGTGAAAAGCGTTACAGCGGAGATGAAAATTGCCGGGGTGTTGGAGATTTTGCGTCAGGGCAGAATCTCCGGGGTGCCAGTGCTGGACGCAGGCGGAGAAATCATCGGCATTCTCAGCATCGAGGACGTGGTAAGGGCAATGGAGCGCAACCACCTCACCGCGCCCGTCTCCGAGTACATGAGCCACCGTCTCATCACCGTCAGCGATTTTGACTCGGTGGTGAAAGCCATCAAAACCTTTAGCGAATATCGGGTGGGGCGGCTGCCCGTGCTCAACGAACAGGGCAAACTCACCGGCATCATCACCAAAGGGGATGTAACCCGGGGCATACTTAATGCCCTGCAAAAAGATTACAAAGAAGAGGAACTGCGCCGCTACCGCGCCAGCCACCTGTTTGAAGACATCACCTCCGACCGAACCAGCCTCATCCTGCGCTACGAAATCGCCGCCAAAGACTACCAGCGCGGCGGAGAAGCATCCAGCCACATTAAACGCGCCCTGCTGCGCCTGGGTGCCAGCCCCCAATTGGCAAGGCAATGCGGCATTGCCATTTACGAAGCGGAGATTAATCTCATCATCCACACCGACAACGGCGGAGTGATTCGCGTGCAGATTGAGCCGCACCGCATTCTGATGCAAACCACCGACACCGGACCCGGCATTGCCAACATCGAACAAGCCCTCACCCCTGGCTGGTCCACCGCCACCCAGGAAGCCCGCAACATGGGCTTTGGCGCGGGCATGGGCTTGGTCAATATTCGGCGCTGTGTAAACCGCATGGAACTGGATTCCACCCCCGGCAAGGGAACCAAACTTACGATGGAAATTCTACTGCGCCCCGAAGAACGCTTTCGAGAAGAAGGCGACCCGGAAGCGGAATAGGCTAGCCCAACGGAGACTTATGAACCTGCAAACCCTCATCACTGACCTGCAACTAAAAACCTACACGCAAACCGCCGACCTGGAAAACATTATCCCCAGCGGCGGCTATGCCTCAGACCTGTTGAGCTGCGTGATGGCAGGCGCAAAACCCGGCAACCTTTGGGTAACGGTGCAATCTCACCTCAACATTGTGGCAGTCGCCGCCCTTACAGAATGCTGCGCCATCCTCATCAGCGAGGCAGCCGAACCCGATGCGGAGGTCATTGCCAGAGCCAACGAGCAGGGCGTTCCGCTTTTGGGCAGTTCGCAAGGCAGTTACCAGCTCGTTGCCGCACTGAGCCAAAGGGGAATTAACTAACCGTGAACCTGTACCGCGCCGATTTGCACGTTCACACCGTGCTTTCTCCCTGCGCCGGGGTGGAAATGATACCGCCCCTGATTGTGGAAACCGCGCTAAAACAGGGCATTCATCTGATTGCGATTACCGACCACAATGCCACCGCCAACATCCGCGCCGTGCGGCAGGCAGCCGAAGGCACACCCTTGCAAGTTTTGGCGGGCATGGAACTGCAAACCCGCGAGGAAGTTCACCTGCTGTGCCTGTTTGACACCCCGGAACAAGCCGAAACCTGGCAAGGCGAAGTGGATACCCTGCTCCCCAACACCCCCAACCGGGCGGATTTGTTTGGGGAGCAATTTGTTGTGGACGAAACCGGCGATTTTGTGCGAAGGGAAGAACGCCTGCTGCTAAACTCGGCGCTCATCTCGCTGGAAGAAGCCGCCCGGCGGATACACGCCCTGGGCGGGCTTGCCATTCCGGCGCATGTAAACCGGCGAGCCAACGGTCTTTTGCCCACCCTGGGCATTATCCCGCCCGGTTTTGACGCGCTGGAAATCTCCCGGCACATTTCCGCACCGCAAGCCCGCCAAACCTACCCGCAACTGAGGGGCTATCCGCTCATTCAGAGCGGGGACGTGCATTACCTGGATGATTTTTGGGGCAAAACCCTGTTCTGGATGCCGGAGGCAAGAATCAGCGAGATGAGAAAGGCTTTTTTGGGGCAGGCAGGCTGCCGGGTGGAAATTGCCGAAGGCGAGGCAGCGCCGGAGTAAGACATCCATCACACACAGGAATATGACATTTGTTTATTGACAAATACTTTTGAAAACGTTAAACTTATTGTGAAAATTATCACAATCTTTACTTGGAGCGAGTATGACGGAAAGCACACTCATCGACAGAAAAGCCCTGACCGCCGAGCGGCAGGCACAAATTGACGAGATTATCGCCGCCAACCGGTTGCGCCCCGGCGCGCTGATGGTAGTGTTGAATGAGACCCAAAACCGGCTTGGCTTTGTCTCGGAGGAAATGCAAACCTACATTGCCAGCCAACTGCGGGTTGCCGTAAGCGCGGTGCATGGCGTTGTGACGTTTTATTCCTTCTTTACAACCGAGCCTCGCGGCAAACACACCGTCAAGTTTTGCATGGGGACAGCCTGTTACGTGGGCGGTGTGCCGCAACTGATAGAAAAAGCCCGTCAACTAACCGGAACCGAGATGGGACAGACAACCCCCAACGGAATGCTGACCCTGGAAATTTGCCGCTGCGTGGGCGCTTGTTCGCAAGCCCCGGTTGTGACGGTGGATGACGAAGTGGTGGGACGGATTAAGCCCACCAAATTCCCCCAAATGATTAAAAAATTGCTGGAAGAATGAAAGAAATTGCCCTGCACCTGTTGGACCTGGTAGAAAACAGCGTGGCGGCGGGGGCGCAGACGGTTGCCATTGACATCTGCGAAGACCTTGCCGCCGACCGGCTGGATGTTTCGGTGCGGGATGACGGGCGAGGGATGGATGCAGAAACTGCCCGCCGGGTGGTGGACCCGTTTTTTACCAGCCGAACAACCCGCAAGGTGGGTCTGGGCATTCCCCTGCTAAAGGGCGCGGCGGAGATGTGCGGCGGCGGTTTGCAGGTGCAATCTACCCCCGGTGCAGGGACTTTGGTCTCGGTCTGGTTTCAGCACTCGCACATAGACCGGATGCCCCTGGGCAACCTGCCTGGCACGTTTTTGGCGCTTTCTGTGGCGCACCCGCAGGTTCACTGGTTGTTTTCTTACCGGCGCGGGGAACATTTTTTTGAATATGACGATGCGCCGATTAAAGAGGCGCTGGAAGGGTTGCCGCTTTCTCATCCGCAGGCGCTGAAGTATTTGCGAGAGTTGTTTGAGGAAGGCGCTCGCCCTGACACCCCTAAACATTAACAAACCCTGGAGAACTCTTATGCCAACCGTAAAATCATTGGAAGACCTTAAAAAAATCCGCGAAGAAGCCCTGAAGAAACGCGATATTAAAAACGCCCCCGGCAGCGTGCAGGTGATTGTGGGGATGGGAACGCCCGGCATTGCCGCCGGAGCGCGTGAGACTCTGCGGGAGGTGTTAGCCTTCATCGAAGAGAAAAACCTGCCCAACATCACCGTGCGTCAAACAGGCAACATCGGGCTGGATTCGTGGGAGCCTATCCTCCAGGTCAAAATCGGCGAGGACGCGCCCGTGACCTACGGCAAGGTCAGCCCTGCGGCTGCCCGCCAAATTATGGAACAGCACGTCTTGGGCGGCAAGCCCGTTTCGGCTTACCTCATCCCGGCATAGGCGGCATTATGGCATTTTATCGTTCTCATGTGCTTGTTTCGGTAGACCCGGAATGTTTGAAACGCGGCGCTCACGAGGTGTTGGACGCGCTGAATGACGAGCTGCTTGCTCAGGGCTTGCTGGACGAAGTGCAGGTGCTGGAAACCTCCCGCATTGGCGACCCGCACCGGTTTGGACCCGACCTGTTGGTGTACCCGGAAAATGTGCATTACGCCAACCTGGACGTGGACGACATCCCCTACCTGGTGGAGGAGCATTTTCTCAAAGGTCGGACGGTAGAAAAGTTCCGCGCTCAGGAAAAAGCCATCAGTGACGAGGAATTGGGCGCACCCAAACCCAAAGAAGTGCGCATTGTCTTGCGGAACTGCGGCAAGATTGACCCGCACAACATTGAAGATTACATCGCCGAGGACGGCTATTCCGCTTTGGCGAGGGCGTTGACGGAACTCAGCCCAGAGCAGGTGATAGACGAAGTGGCGAAATCCGGCTTGCGGGGGCGGGGCGGGGCTGGTTTCCCGGCGGCGCGCAAGTGGCAGTTGTGCCGTCAGGTGGCGGATAATCCCAAATATCTCACCTGCAACGCGGATGAAGGCGACCCTGGCGCGTTTATGAACCGCCGGGTGCTGGAAAGCGACCCGCATTCTGTGCTGGAAGGGATGGTCATTGCCGCGTATGCCATTGGGGCGAGCATGGGCTACGTTTACTGCCGGGCAGAATACCCCATCGCCGTGCAAAACCTGAATATTGCGATTGCCCAGGCGCGGGAATTTGGCTTTTTGGGGCAGAACATCTTCGGCACCGGTTTTTCCTTTGACCTGGAAGTGCGAATGGGCGCAGGCGCTTTCGTCTGCGGCGAGGAAACCGCGCTGATTGCTTCCATCGAGGGCAAACGCGGCGAACCTCGCCCGCGCCCGCCTTTCCCCGCACAAAAAGGGGTATGGGGCAAACCAACCAACAACAACAACGTGGAAACCTACGCGGTCGTGCCGCAAATTCTGCTGCACGGGGCGGAGTGGTATGCCAGCATGGGAACAGAAAAGAGCAAAGGAACCAAGACCTTTGCAGTTGCCGGGGATGTGGTAAACACCGGGCTGATAGAAGTTCCCTTTGGCATTACCCTGCGGGAGGTGGTGTACGATGTGGGCGGCGGCATTAAGGACGGCAAAGGCTTCAAAGCCATTCAAACCGGGGGACCCATGGGCGGGGGTCTTACCGCCGAGCACCTGGATTTGCCCCTGGATTACGAAGCCCTGACGGCTGCCGGCTCGATGATGGGTTCTGGCGGCTTGATTGTGATGGACGAAGAAACCTGCATGGTGGATATGGCGCGTTTCTTTATGGAATTTACCCAGGAAGAATCCTGCGGGAAGTGTACGCCCTGCCGGGTGGGAACCCGCCGCCTGCTGGAACTGCTGGAGAAGATTTGCGATGGGCAAGGCGTGCCGCAAGACCTGAACACGCTGGACGACCTGTGCCACGAGATTACGCAAAATTCGCTGTGCGGGCTGGGGCAGGGCGCGCCCAACCCCGTCATCAGCATGATGAAACACTTCCGCGCCGAGTTTGAAGCCCACATTTACGAAAAGCGCTGCCCTGCCAAAGTATGCCGCGCCCTCATCCACTACCGCATCGAGGAGCAAACCTGCACCGGTTGCACCGTTTGCGCCCGCAACTGCCCGGTGGAAGCCATCTCCGGCGCACGCCGTCAGGCACATGTGATAGACCTGGAAAAGTGCATCCGCTGCGGCATTTGCGCCCAGGTGTGCAACTTTAACGCCGTTGCCGTAGAAAGTGGCAAGTGATGACGAGTGGAAAGTGATATGAACCCAACCAAAGACCTGACCCAAATTGTACAAACAGCGGTGGAGCGTCATGGCGCACAGCCGGATGCTTTCATCCCCATTCTGTTGGAAATCAACCACGAGTACGGTTACATCCCGGCGCAGGCAATTCGACAGGCGCGGGTGTTGCTGCATCAGCCGGAGGAGCATGTGCTGGTTTCGGAGGGGCAGCTGTACGGGGTGGCTTCTTTTTATCACATGCTGAGTGTGCAGGCGGTGGGGCGACATGTCGTCAAGTTCTGCGAGAGCGCGCCCTGCCATGTGCAAGGCGGACGGGAGTTGTGGCGGGCTGTTCAACAAGAGTTGGGCTTGCAAGCCGGAGAAACCGACCCGCAAAACCGCTTCACACTCAAGACCGTCAGCTGCCTGGGCTTGTGCGGGGTCGGTCCTGTGATGGTGGTGGATGACGATGTGTACGGAAACGTGACCCCTGAACAATTACCCAATATTTTTGCCCGTTACGAATAGAGGCTGGCATGAAATTCAATCGCTCGCTTGTGTTGGTTTCTAAAGACCCGGAGAGTCTGCGGCGGGGCGCGGAGGATGTGTACAAACAATTTCAGAGCAGCCTGGCAGAGTTTGACCTGCAAGGAGAAGTTGCCCTGGCGCCGATTGCGGACGTGGGGCGGCATGATGCCCTGCCAATGGTCATTATCTACCCGGAAGCCAGCGCTTACGGACCCATCCGCGCCGGGGATGTGCCCCGCCTGGTGGAAGAACACCTGCTAAAAGGCAGGCAAGTGGAAGACCTGTTTGCCCCGGTGAAAGAACTCTCTGGGCGGGTGGGCTGGCTCAAAAGCCGCAAGGGCGCTCAGCCCATGGAAAAACGAATCGTCACCCGGCGGGTGGGGCGCATAGACCCGGAAAATATCGAGGATTACATCGCGGAGGAGGGCTATCAGGCGCTGGCAAAAGCCCTGGCAGCGCAGCCTGCTCAGGTGGTGGAATGGTTGGAGAAATCCGGGTTGCAGGGGCGAGGCGGCGCGGGATTCCCGACCGGGTTAAAGTGGCGCTTTGTGGCGGGGACAAAATCCGCCAAGAAGTATGTGGTTTGCAACGCCGATGAAAGCGAACCAGGGACTTTTAAGGACCGGGTTATATTGGAAGGCGACCCGCACAGTATTCTGGAAGCCCTGATAATTGCCGCCTACTGTGTGGGCGCGGACGAGGGTTTTGTGTATGTGCGCGGGGAATATGGTTTGGCGCAAAGCCGCCTGCAAAACGCCATCTCACAGGCACGGGCATATGGTTTGCTGGGCAAGGACATTTTAGGCAGCGGCTTTTCGTTTGACCTGCACGTTCACAGTGGCGCGGGGGCTTACGTCTGCGGCGAAGAAACCGCCCTGCTGGAATCGATTGAAGGCAAACGCGGCGAACCTCGCGCCCGCCCGCCTTACCCCACCACTCGCGGCTTGTGGGGCAAACCCACCCTGGTAAACAACGTGGAAACCCTGGCAAATGTGCCTGCCATTGTGCTCAACGGCGCAGAATGGTACCGCTCTTTTGGAACGCCCTCCAGCCCTGGCACCAAAACCTACACCATTTTGGGCAATGTAAACTTTCGCGGGTTAATAGAAGTGCCCATGGGAATTACCCTGCGGGAGGTCATTAACATCTATGGGCAGGGAATGCCGCCCGGCTCCACCTTCAAACTGGCACAGACCGGCGGCTCCAGCGGTTCCATCATCCCCGCCAGTTTGCAAGATACCCCCATGGATTTTGAATCGTTCCGCAAAGCCGGGGTTTCGCTTGGCTCTGGGGCGCTGCTCATCTGCGATGAACACACCTGCGCCCTGGATTTAGCCGTAACACTGATGAAGTTCTTCCAGTTTGAATCTTGCGGCAAATGCACGCCCTGCCGGGTTGGCACGGCTCGCGCCTACAAAATTCTGACCGATATTCAGAAAGGCAAAGGCAAGCCCCAAGACCTGGAAACCCTCACCCAACTGGCAGGCGAAATGGAATACGCATCCAACTGCGGGCTGGGGCAAACCGCCTCCGTCCCCATCCGCGACACCCTGCGGCATTTTCGAGCAGAAGTGGAAGCCCACATCCTGCTCGGCGTTTGCCCGGCGGGGGTGTGCAACGTCAATGGGTAGTTTTGGGTGACAAGTGGAAAGCAATACGTAACAAGAAAATCACTTCCCACTTTCCACTTCCCACTTTATATCACTCGCCACTCTTCAGAGGATTATATGGTGCAACTCACAATCAACGACAAAACAATCGAAGTCCCAGAGGGGACAACCGTCCTGCGTGCCGCCGAGCAAGCCGGAGTTCACATCCCAACCCTGTGCGACCACAAAGAACTGACCCCCTACGGCGGCTGCCGCCTTTGCATTGTGGAGGTGCAGGGCTTTCGTGTACCCATCGCCTCCTGCACTTTGCCTGTGAGTAACGGCATGGTCATACACACCGAAACCGAGTCGCTCAAAAAGTCTCGC